>JANLTS010000616.1:0-4087 GCA_031363045.1 Hyphomicrobiales bacterium | reverse complement strand
TCGATCACTCCGCCACCAAGGGCTCGTGTTTCAGCTGCCACAACAACATCGTGGCGCGCGGCAAGCCGCCCGAGCATATCCCGACAGCCAATAGCTGCGGTGCTTGTCATGTCACCACGGCGTGGACGACGGTCGCCTTCGATCACTCTGCTGCCAAGGGCACGTGCTTCGGCTGCCACAACAATGTGATAGAGCGCGGCAAACCGCCGGATCACATCGCCACGAACAACAACTGCAATGCCTGTCATGCCACCACGGCGTGGACGACTGTCGCCTTCGATCACTCCGCCGCCAAGGGCACATGCTTCAGCTGCCACAACAATGTGGTGGAGCGCGGCAAACCGCCGGATCACGTGGTATCAGGCAACACCTGCAGCGATTGCCATGTCACCACCTCCTGGACCAGTGCCAGATTCGATCACGCGTCGGCCAGAGGTTCTTGCGCGAACTGTCATGCCAATGCGTTTCGTCCCCAAGCACATCTCAAGGTCGATGGTGCGCTGCCAGTTTTCTATAAGCTGCGAGAACTGCGAGACTGTGCCGGTGCCTGCCACCTCTACAAGGACAAGAGCCAGACCCGTATCAAGGAGCACCGCAATGGCGAGCATCGCGCCACGGGCGGGCAATGGTAATGCCATCCACCCGCTGCTGGTGGCGGCCGATCATGATGCTGTTCTGCCTCTTGGTGGCCTTCCAACATCCGGTATTGGCGCAATCCGTCACAGCACCCTCTGCTGCTCTTGGCACAGCGGATCTCCTCGGTGATGGACGCAGGGCCATAGCGGCGAAAAACTATGCGCATGCGGTCGAGATTCTTACCAAGGCGGCAAATGCCGGCGATCCCGATGCCCTAGAACTTCTCGGCTTGGCGCGCGAGCGGGCGGGGCAAATGGCCCAGGCGAAACTCGTTTACGAAACTTACCTCAAATCCTACCCTGACGGCGAAGGTGCGGGGCGTGTGCGGACACGGCTTTCCGGCGTTCTTGCGGCAATGGAAAGTGAGGCTACTGAAGAACTCGCGGCACGGCAAAAGGTGAAGCTCGAAGCCAAGCCGCCGGCGGCTGTCAGGTCCACGCCCGGAGCATTGCAGTCAATAGCCCTCGGCAAGACCGACCGCCTTCAGGACGATCCGGTGAAAGAAGGATGGCAGTGGCAGGCCTACGGCAGTGCTGGACAGTTTTACTATCGCAACGACGGTTTCACCGGCGCCAACCTGCGGCGCGGCACGTTTGGATCACACGAAGTCGCCCAGAATGACATCGTCTCGTCCGCCGATGTCACGGTGCATGGCGAAGATGGTCCGAACGAAATCAAGATCAGGATTGCCGGCTATCAACAGACAGATCTCGAACGATCGGGACTTGATGGCGAAACCACGCTGTCGACGGCCTATGTCGATATGCGCAACCGTCTCAATGGCTTGTCGGCGCGCGCCGGTCGGCAGACCCGCTACGGTGGCGGCGTGTTCGGCCGCTTTGACGGGCTGCTGCTAGGCTCGCAGCTGGACGAACAGGTTCTGGCCCAGGTGGTGATGGGGTCACCGGTCTATTACGGCGAGATCGAGCCCTTCGCCGATGACCGTGCCTTTCTTGGCGCTAGCATCGATCTCACGTCCAAAAGCAAAGTCTGGTCCGGCACGCTCTATGCGATCGGCCAGAATACCGGTGATGTCGTCGACCGCCGCGCTGTGGGAGCCGAACTCCGATATGCAAAGGGCTATTTGAGCAGCTATGCCAATGCCGATTTCGACGTCCACTATGGTGAATTCAACAGCGCCACGGTCTCGGCCAATTGGCAGGCGGCAAACGGCTTGTTGCTGTTTGCGTCAGCCGACTACCGGCACGTGCCATTCTTGCTGACCTCCAATGCGCTGGCCGGCCAGTCCGCGACATCGCTCGCGTCCCTGATCGACATCCTGGGGGTGAACGAGACGGAAGCTCTCGCGGTGGACCGGACGGCATCGGCGCGAATGGTGACGGGCGGCTTCACTTACGATCTTTCGAATGTCTGGCAGTTTACGCTGGACGCGAGCCTTGCGGATTATTCCGGAACGCCCGCGTCGGGCGGCGTCGATGCCATCCCCGACCCCGGAGTTGAAATCTATATCTCCGCCCTGATCGGTGGCAGTGGCGTGTTCCGTGATGAAGACTATGCCGGCATCGGCATCAATCTCATCGACAGTTCTGACTATCGCACCCTCATGGCCGATCTCACCTATCGCTTTGCGGTCGGCGATGACTGGCGTCTGAGCCCGCGCCTTAGGCTCGCATATCGTGACGGGCAACAGGGGCTCGGAGATCAAGTTCTGGTCATGCCGTCACTGGGGCTTCGCTATCAGGTCAGCGATCACTGGAGCTTCGAGAGCGAAATTGCCCTGCGCTGGGAAAATAATCTTGATGCCTCTGGAGACAGCCAGAATGCCGAAGTCCTGATGACGGCGGGTTACCGCTACCAATTCTGAGAGAAGCTTCAGCCGCGCAATGCACTTCCGCTGGCCCGCCGCATGGCCTAAGGGCTCCGGAGTTTTTCCTCATTCCGTGGGCACCATGATTCGTATCGACCAGATCAGCAAGCAGAACGGCCATCAGATTCTCTTCATTGAAGCGTCAGCTGCCCTCCATCGCGGCGAGAAAGTTGGACTGGTCGGGCCTAATGGCTCTGGCAAGACCACGCTGTTCCGGATGATCACCGGGCAGGAAGATGCCGACGAGGGACAAGTCTCCACTGATCGCGGCATCACCATCGGCTACTTCAGCCAGGATGTCGGCGAAGCGAGCGGCCGAAGTGCGGTTGCCGAAGTGATGGATGGCGCAGGGCCGGTGAGCACGGTTGCCGCCGAACTGCGGGATCTTGAGGCGGCAATGGCCGACCCTGACCGGGCAGACGACAAGGATGAGATCATCGCACGCTATGGCGAGGTGCAGGCGACGTTCGAGGAACTCGATGGCTATGCGCTCGATGCCCGGGCGCGGGAGGTGCTCAGCGGCCTTAGCTTCAGCCCAGAGATGATGGACGGCGACGTCGGTGCACTTTCAGGCGGTTGGAAGATGCGTGTGGCATTGGCCCGCATCCTGCTCATGCGGCCCGATGCCATGCTGCTCGACGAGCCGAGCAACCATCTCGATCTCGAAAGCCTCATCTGGCTGGAAGCGTTTCTGAAAAACTACGAAGGCCTGCTGTTGATGACTTCGCATGACCGCGAGTTCATGAACCGCATCGTCACCAAGATCGTCGAGATCGACGGCGGAGAACTCACCACCTATTCCGGCGATTATGAGTTCTACGAACAGCAGCGCGCCCTGAACGAGCGCCAGCAGCAGGCGCAGTTCGAGCGGCAGCAATCAATGCTGGCCAAGGAGATCAAGTTCATCGAGCGTTTCAAGGCGCGGGCCTCGCATGCCGCGCAAGTGCAGAGCCGGGTGAAAAAGCTTGAGAAGATCGACCGGGTGGAGCCGCCCAAACGCCGCCAAACAGTGCAGTTCGATTTTCCAGCTGCACCGCGCTCCGGTGAAGATGTGGCGAGCCTCAAGAATGTCCACAAGCGTTATGGCAGCCGCAGCATATACGAAGGCCTCGATTTCCAGGTGCGCCGCCGCGAACGCTGGTGCGTGATGGGGATCAACGGCGCTGGAAAATCCACGTTGCTGAAACTCATCACCGGCACCGCCGAGCCGGATGAAGGCAATGTCACATTGGGCGGCAGCGTGAAGATGGGCTATTTCGCGCAGCATGCGATGGAACTTCTGGATGGCGAGGATACGGTGTTCCAGTCGCTTGAAGCTTCGTTTCCGCAAGCCGGACAAGGCTCGCTCCGCGCACTCGCCGGGTGCTTCGGATTCTCGGGCGATGATGTTGAGAAACGTTGCCGGGTTTTGTCAGGTGGCGAAAAAGCCCGGCTGGTGATGGCCAAGATGCTTTACGATCCACCGAACTTCCTGGTGCTTGACGAGCCGACCAACCATCTCGATCTGTTGACCAAGGAAATGCTCATCAAGGCGCTGGCAAATTATGAAGGCACCATGTTGTTTGTGTCGCATGACCGGCATTTTCTGGCGGCACTCTCCAACCGCGTGCTGGAATTGACGCC
>JANLTS010000601.1:0-3141 GCA_031363045.1 Hyphomicrobiales bacterium | reverse complement strand
GGCCTGATAATAGCTCGGAGCGTTGATTGAATTGGCCATCCCGGGAAGGCTTTAGCGGTCCCCCTTTCACTTGGTCAAGCTTCCGGGCTACATTGCCGCTGTTTCCACAATTGACAGGATATCATGACCCAATCGCGATTTGAGCAATGGCTGAACGAACACAAGATCAGCGAAGTTGAATGCCTCGTGGCCGACATGAATGGCACGGCCCGCGGCAAGATCCTTCCGCCCAAGAAATTCCTCTCCAGCAACCGCTCGAATGGACTGCGCATTCCGGAGGAAGTCTTTACACTGACGATCAACGGCCGCTACACTCAGGATACCCGCGCGGTGAGCGACAGCGCCATCGACATCTACATGCAGCCCGACGCCGATACCATCCGCTTCGTGCCCTGGTACACAGAGCCGACAGCGCAAGTGATCTGCGATGCCTTTCACCTCAATGACGATCCAGTTGAGATTTCGCCCCGCCATGTGCTGAAGCGCGTGCTGGCGCTCTACAAGGCGAAGGGTTGGCGGCCGGTGGTGGCGCCCGAACTCGAATTCTACCTGGTGAAGAAAAACATCGATCCGGACTATCCGCTCGATGCCGCCGTGGGCCGCACCGGCCGCAAGGAGCCGGGTGGCCAGGCCTATGGCATCGACGCTGCCAATGACTTCGATCCGATCGTCGAGGACATCTATGATTACTGCGAGGCGCAGGAACTTGATGTCGATACGCTGAGCCACGAAAGTGGCCCGGCGCAGCTTGAGATCAATTTCAACCACGGCGATCCGCTGGAACTGGCCGATCAGGTATTCCTGTTCAAGCGCACCGTGCGCCAGGCGGCGCTGAAGCACGATGTCTACGCCACCTTCATGGCCAAGCCACACGAGAACGAACCGGGTTCCTCGATGCACATTCACCAATCGGTGATGGATGCGAGGACCGGCAAGACCATCTTTGCCAGCAAGGATGGCACGCACTCCAAGCTGTTTCTCAATCACATCGGCGGCTTGCAGCGCTATCTTGCCGCCGCACTGTCACTCTTCGCGCCAAATGTGAACTCATACCGCCGCCTGGTGCCGGATTCGGATGCCCCGACCAACGTTCACTGGGCCATCGACAACCGCACCGTATCGCTGCGCGTGCCGTCGTCCGATCCATCCAACACGCGTGTCGAAAACCGTGTGGCCGGTGCCGATGCCAATCCCTACCTGGCATTCGCGGCATCCTTGGCCTGCGGCTATCTCGGCATGATGGAGCGTATCAAGCCGACCGATCCGGTGACCGGCTCCGCCTACCGCTATGCCCACACGCTGCCGATCAGCCTTGATGAAAGCCTCGACAAGCTGAACTACACCAAGGCCTTGAAGCAGGTGCTGGGCGAGAAATTCTGCGAGGCCTACAACGACGTGAAGTTCCAGGAAATGCAGAACTATCGCCGGGTGATCAGTTCCTGGGAGCGCGAGTACCTTCTGTTGAACGTTTAGCGGCGGATTGCCGTATCATTCGCGAATCGATTGAGGGAGTGCCGGAACCGATGCCGAACCTGTTGCGATTGCTGGCTTGTGTGTTGCTGCTGGGGCTAGTGCACGCAGTGCCGGCACATGCTGGCAAGAATGATCGTGTCCCGGACTATCAGGCTGTGACGGCAGCGATCACGGAATTGCTGCAGTCATCGCAACGCTTACCTTTGCCGCTGGAGCGCATCAAGCCTGCGTTGACCGCCCATTACGTGCGCGATGCCGGAACGATCTATTGGGTAGGCACCGGCAGGATGACGCCATTCATTCAGCGTCTGGCCGATGCCGCCGATGACGGTCTCAATCCGGACGACTATCCAATCGATTCACTGATTCAATTGCGCGATGCGGTCGATCCCGGCGATCCGGATGGTGCCGCGGTGGCGGAATTGTTCTTTTCGGCCTTCTTCGTCAATTATGCCGCCGATCTCAAGATCGGCCGCGTCACACCGCAGAAGGTCGACCCCCGGCTGTTCCGCAATCGCAAGACCATCGATGTGCTCAGTGTGCTGACGGAATTGAAGAAGCAGCGCCAACCGGCGAGGTTCCTCTCGGCATTTGAATCGCGCAATCCTCACTATCAAGCGTTGAAGAGGATGCTGGTGCTCTATCGCGCCATGGCCGAATCTGGCGACTGGCCAGTGATCGATGCGGGACCGAACATCGAGCCGGGTGGCAGTGATCCCCGCGTTCCGGCGATCCGCAATCTGCTAATGATGTCCGGCGATCATCCGGGTGGAGGCTCGGGCGAAGTTTATGATCCCGCAACGATACTGGCGGTGAAACGCTTTCAGGCGCGCCATGGTCTCGAGGCCAAGGGTCTTATCGGCAAGCAATCAATTCTGGCTCTGAATGTACCTCCCGCCGAACGCGCCCGGCAGATCATGCTCAACATGGAACGCTGGCGCTGGATGCCGGAGAATCTGGGCGATCATCATTTCATGGTCAATCTTGCCGCCTTCGAACTTCAGGAGGTGGTGAGCCTCGATACCATTGGCCGGATGAATGTCGTGGTTGGCGCGGTAGCCACCCAGACGCCTGAATTTTCCGATGAGCTGGAGTATGTCGAAATCAATCCGACATGGACCGTTCCATATTCCATCGCCACCAAGGAAATGTTGCCGAAGCTGAAGCAGAATCCCTTTGCCTATGCGGCGGAATTCGATGTGTTCGTCAGCGGGGCGCTCGCCTCGTGGGGCGGAATCAACTGGAACGGTTATGGGCCCGGCAAGTTTCCCTTCACCTTTCGCCAGCGTCCGGGTCCCAAGAATGCATTGGGCAAGGTGAAGTTCATGCTGCCCAATGCCCACAACATCTACCTTCACGACACGCCATCCAAGGACAAGTTCCTGCAGACGACCAGAGCCTTCAGCCACGGCTGTATTCGCCTGTCTAAACCGATGGACCTGGCCTATCGCATTGTTGGCGAAATCGCTGGCTGGTCGAAGGTGAAAATCGACGCGACGTTCAAGGGCGGCAAGACCACCCGCGTGCCCTTACCCAGCCGGATCCCCGTGCACCTCATCTATGCAACCGCATTTGATGGCACCAACGGCGTTGAGTTTCGTCCCGATGTGTATGGCCGCGATCGCAAGCTCTACGCGGCACTCTACGGCAAGCCGTCGAGCTGATCGT
>JANLTS010000579.1:0-23980 GCA_031363045.1 Hyphomicrobiales bacterium | reverse complement strand
CCGATCATCATCATCGCGGCCGCCCTGTTCGGTTTCATCCGCAGCAGCGGCATCAAAGAGGAGCATACCGGGACACTCCCGAGCCTTGCCGCGCTGGGCAAGACGGTTGGCGTATGGGGCGTCATCTGGCTGTTGCCCCTCGCGGCCCTGGCCGTGATTCTCGGCCCAGATCATGTGCTGACCGGGATCGGAGTGTTCTTTTCGAAGCTCGCGGTCGTCACCTTCGGCGGCGCCTATGCGGTGCTGACCTACATGGCGCAGGCGGCCGTCGAGCAGAAGGGCTGGCTCAGCGGCCCGGAAATGATCGATGGCCTGGCGCTCGCCGAGACGACGCCGGGGCCGCTGATCTTGGTGACGCAATTCGTCGGCTATCTTGCGGCATCGCGCGAGATGGGTTCGATCTGGGGCGGCATCGCGGGGGCGGTGGTGACGCTGTGGATGACCTTCGCGCCGTGCTTCCTGTGGATTTTCGCCGGGGCGCCCTATATCGACGCCATCGGCAAACGCCCACGATTGGCCGGGGCGCTCGCCGCGATAACCGCAGCGGTAGTCGGTGTCATCCTCAACCTGTCGGTCTGGTTCGGCCTGCATGTGCTGTTCGGCAAGGTGGAACGCTTCGATGGTGGCTGGTTCCAGCCGTGGCTGCCCGACTGGGCACATCTCGATTGGTTCGCGCTGGCCTTAAGCCTCGTCGCGGCACTGGCCCTGCTGCGCTTCCACCTCGGCATCATAAAGACGCTGGTGTTGTGTGCAGCACTTGGCGCGGCTTGGCGGTTGCTGACCTAACTCCAAGCCCAAAAGTCATTGCCGTCTTTGGCAAGGCTGCGGGCCAGCACCATTTTGTGGACTTCTGACGCGCCGTCGACGAGCTTGGCACAGCGGGCGTAGCGGTAGATCCATTCCAGAACCGTGTCCTTGGAATAGCCCTTGGCGCCACACAGCTGCACGCCTAGATCTGCCGCGCGGTGCAAGGTGTCGGCGACATGGATTTTGGCCATCGATACTTCCTTTTGCGCCTTATCTCCTTGGTCGAGCTTCCATGCGGCATGCATGGTAAGCAACCGGCCCTTCTCGATTTCGGCCGCCACCTCGCCCAGCATGATCTGCACGCTCTCGCGGGTTCCCAGCGTCGATCCGAAGGCCTTGCGCTCCTTCACATAGGCTTGCGCGATTTCGAGGCAGCGTTTCGACAATCCCAACCAGCGCATGCAATGGGTGAGGCGGGCTGGCCCCAAGCGAATCTGCGTCAGGCGCAACCCGTCGCCTTCGTCCAGCAGGCGGTTCTCTTCCGGTATCTCGAGCCCGTCGAACTCCAGCTCGCAAGCGCCACCCAGTTCCTCAGGTCCCATCGTGGCTATGCGCCGGACGATACGCCAGCCTGGCTGGTCCTTGTGATAAAGAAACGCCGAGAGGCCATTGCGCGGATCGTCCGATGTACGGGCCACGAGAATGAAATGCGAGGCGCCCTCGGCACCCGAGATGAACCACTTTCGTCCGTGCACGATGTATTTTGTCCCACGCTTCTCGGCCCGCGTCAGCATCATGCCGCCGGGATCGGAACCCGAGCCGGGGGCGGGCTCGGTCATCACGAAAGCCGAGCGGACTTGACCGTCGATGATCGGTTGCAGCCAGCGATCTTTCTGCGCATCCGTCTTCAGCACCTTGTTCAATACACTCATGTTGCCGTCGTCAGGTGCCGAGCAGTTGAAGGCCAGCGGCCCAAAGATCGAGCGGTTGGCCTCTTCGTAGAAGGCTGCCCACCCCACCATCGGCAAGCCTAGCCCGCCGCGTTCCTTCGGCATCTGCGGCGCCCACAGGCCTTGGGCCTTCGCCATCTCGCGCAGTGGTGCGAGCACTTCTAGGCGGATGTTCTCGTAAGAATCATAGTTCGTGGCATCGGCTTCCAGCGGCAGGATGTTCTCGGCCACAAAAGCCCGGACCTTCATCCGCAATGCTTCGATTTCGGGTGGAAGCGAAAAGTCGATCACGCCAGCAGTTCTCCGCCATCGGCCAACACCGTCGAACCGGTCATGAAGCCGGATGCTTTCACCGAAGCGAGCAACAGGAGTATGCCATCGAGATCAGAAGGATCGCCCGCCCGGCGTTGCGGAATGCGCTTGATATTGTCCTGTCCCGCGCCGCTTTGCAGATATTCGGTGGTCATCTCGCTCCAGATGAAACCGGGGGCGATGGCGTTGACCCTGATCCGGTGGCGGGCGAGGTCGAGGGCCATGGCTTTGGTCATCTGCACCACGGCCGCCTTGCTCACCGCATAGGCGGCGGGAACACCGCACACCGCGAAGCCTGCCTCCGAGGCGATGTTGACGATGGTGCCCGGCCGCCTGGCGGCGATCAGTCTTTTCGCAAGGGCCTGCGACAGGTTCCAGATGGAATCCACGTTGGTGTCCATCACCCGCCGCCACTCTCCGGGGCTGGTATCGATGAAGCGCTCGTCGTTGGCGACGCCGGCATTGTTGACCAGCAAGGTGAGCGGCCCGGTTCGCTGTTCTGCATGATCCAACGCCGCCTCGAAACTGGCGGTGTCGGTGACATCGAGTGCCAGCGGCACGATGTTGGGCGAACTGGCCGCCAGTTCCGTGAGCCTATCCACCCGGCGGGCAGCAGCGATCACCTTGGCGCCATGCGCTGCCAGAACCGCTGCAAAGCGTGCGCCTAACCCTGAAGAGGCTCCAGTCACCAAGGCCACCTCGCCCGTGAGGTCGAACAGATCGTGAGCTGGGGTTATGGCTGCCATGGTTGGACTTTCTCCATCATTTTGGGCTATCTAGACGTCAAATCACGATGTGAGACAAGGCGTAATCGATGTCCTATCTTCCCTTGGTCGGCCTGCCCGCCGACACTTATGAGAGTCACGGCTTCCTCAATCATTCGATCGGCGACAAGTATGTGCGAGCCGTTGCCGAGGCTTCGGGCTGCACGCCGGTGATGATCCCCTCGATGATTGACGCGCTTGAGATCGATGCGCTGCTTGATCATTTCGATGGCATCCTGATGACCGGTGCCGTCTCCAACGTCCACCCGCCGCATTATGGCGAGCAGCCCTCGGCCGACCACGAACCCTATGACCACAACCGCGACGCGACGACGCTGAAGCTGATCGAGCGCGTGGTGGCAAGGGGCATTCCGCTGTTCTGCATCTGCCGCGGCTTCCAGGAACTGAACGTGGTGATGGGCGGAACGCTCGAAACCGAATTGCAGCGCGGCGAGGGACGGCTTGATCACCGCGCCGAGAAGAACGACAACGTCGATATCCGCTATGCCCCCGTCCATGCCATCAACATCCGGCCCGGCGGCATGCTGGAAAGGATTCTCGGCAAGCGCGAGACCATGGTGAATTCGATCCACCGCCAGGGCATCAAGCGCCTGGCCCCCGGCCTCTCGGCCGAGGCCACCGCCCCTGACGGCGTCATCGAGGCGGTCTCGGTCAGGGACGCCAAGACCTTCGCCTTCGGCACCCAATGGCACCCGGAGTTCAAGGCGATGAACAATCCCGATTCCGTGAAACTGTTCGCGGCGTTTGGCGACGCCGTGCGGGCACACGCTGCCAAACGCGGGATGGGATTGAAACAAAGCGCCTGAGGGCGCCACTCCCATATCGTTGCTCAATAATTGGCGGCAAGGAAGTGGCCCTCATCCGCCCTGTCGGGCACCTTCTCCCATTCTGCGAACGGGAGAAGGCACATGCGGAAAAATTCTCTCTACTACAATCTCTGTGTATGCGGCTCATGCGCCTTCGCCCGTGGCGAAGCCATGGGAGAAGGTGCCCGACAGGGCGGATGAGGGCGTCTTGGTATCATTCCTCGTGGCGTAAAATGGCTCAATCACGAGAGAACCATGCAGGATGAATGTCTCAGCCCAAACGGGCACTCAGTTAAAATTGTTGATCAGCGACGAAACTTCTTCGAGTGCTTCATCCAGATCGCCAAGCAGCACTACTCTCAAACTTTCGTCGTCATCCCCATGCCGCGCTCGGAACTGCCTATCTTGTTCTGAGTGTAACACAGTGAAAACGGTACGAATTGCGATCAACTGATCTCGTGTGAATACAGCGCGCCTCGTTGCTATCCATTCGGCCAGATCCCTTCCAGAAGAGCAAAATGCCCTGATACTACAATTCGCGGTCAAATCCGCCGAGTCATACTCTCGCGAAGTGATGAGAAGAAATGCAGGAAAATAGAAATGAAAACCCGATAGCGACAGAAACCACAGGATAGCCGAAGCATCACCCCTGTAAATTTTCTTCAGCCGGATATAAGTTAGGCCACGCCAGTCCTTGCCTTTAAGAGACGCCGCGATTGCCTCGCGCTCAAGGTCACGAAATGTTGTTGATTCAACAATCGCATCGTCACCCGGGTATACAACTTGTGCAAAAGCTGCGTTGACATTTTTGATCGCGTCAACTTGCCAAGACGTATTCGCTAGGCCTCTCATTTAATTTTCACAACATGCTCGGCAGCACTCTGTCCGGCGGGTTATGCCCATCGACCCAGGTCTTGATATTGATGATGACCTTTTCCCCCATGTCGATTCGCCCTTCAATCGTGGCGGAGCCCATGTGCGGCAGCAGCACGGCTTTCTTGGCGCGGAGCAGCCTGGGGTTCACGGCCGGTTCGTGCTCGAACACGTCCAATCCGGCACCACCGAGTTCGCCCGCTTCCAGCATGCGGGCCAGGGCGTTCTCGTCGATCACTTCGCCGCGCGCGGTGTTGACGATGATCGCTTCCTTCTTCATCAGCTTGAGGCGCCGGGCAGACAACAGATGATAGGTGGCGGGCGTATGCGGGCAGTTGACCGAGACGATGTCCATCCGCGCCAGCATCTGGTCGAGGCTCTCCCAATAGGTGGCTTCAAGCTCTTCCTCAATCTTCGCGCTGACCGGCTTGCGGTTATGATAATGGATCTGCAGACCGAAGGCCTTGGCCCGCCGTGCCAGCGCCGTGCCGATGCGGCCCATGCCGATGATGCCGATGCGCTTGCCCCACAGCCTGCTGCCGAGCATCCAGGTGGGCGACCAGCCAGCCCAGCTGTTATCGGCACCAATAACTTTGGCGCCCTCGATAATGCGCCGCGACACCGCCATGATCAGCGCCATGGTGAAATCTGCCGTGTCCTCGGTCAAAACGCCCGGCGTATTGGTGACGGTTATGCCGCGCGACAGGGCCGTCTCGACATCGATGTTATCGACGCCCGTGCCGAAATTGGCGATGAGCTTCAGTTGCTCGCCGGCCTGCAGCAGCACCGCCTTGTCGATGCGGTCGGTGACGGTCGGCACCAGCACCTCCGCCGTCTTCAGCGCCTCGATTAAGTCAGCCTTGCTCATCGGCTCGTCCGTCGCATTGAGCCTGGTGTTGAACAGTTCCATCATCCGCGTTTCGACGACGTCTGGAAGCTTGCGGGTGACGACGACGAGGGGCTTGCGCTTGCTCATGGGTTTCCTGACTTGTTCTCAAACTCTGTAGGCTCAACACATTCTTAACCCTGAAGGGCCAATCGTGTCATTGAGTTCGTTCATGGGCTTAATCCGTTGGCACAGCGGGACCCATGGTGTAAACTGGCATTGTGTCGAACCGGGCACCCACATGCACCGCTTAGGGCGGGCGGACGGTGGGACCCGGCCAAGGGGAAAACCGGATCATGGCGCAAGCCCGGACCGTAAACCGGCGTTTAGGCTCACTCATTCTGGCCGTGGCCTGCCTTGGCATTGCTGGCGTTGTCGGCTGGTCGTTCTTCGGCAAGCGCAGCGATACGCAGGCGAGCACCGCAGCGGGAGACACCACCGCGGCGATCGACCAGGCCCCCAGGGCGCTGGGCCCCTCCGGCCTGCCAATCCCGCGTTTTGTATCGCTGAAAGCCGAGAAGGTGAATGTCCGCCGCGGGCCCTCGAGCGATCATGCGGTCGCCTGGGTGTTCAACCGCAAGGGCCTGCCTGTCGAAATCGTCGCTGAATACGAGACCTGGCGGCGCGTCCGCGATTCGGACGGCGAGGAAGGCTGGATCCTGCAGAACATGCTGTCGGGAAAACGCACCGCCATGACCGCTCCCTGGAAAAAGGAACAGACCATCGCGTTATATGACCGCGCCGACGCCAAGGGCGGCATCATCGCCAAGCTGGCGGCGGGCGTTGTCGGCGACGTCGAGTCCTGCACCGGCGAGTGGTGCGAAGTGACGGCCGGAGGCTATGACGGCTATATCGAACAGTCGCAGCTTTGGGGTGTCTATCCCGGCGAAACCGTCGACTAGAGACTGTCCTTCGCGCTTTTCTCCAACACCGCGCGCCGGCGCATGGCTGGAGTCTCAGATCATACCAGCGACCGGATTAAATGTCCGATGCGCGATCAGTTTTTCTGCCGTCGTCGCCGGCCGCCCCGCCGGACGCTGCAAATGCCGCTCAGGCTGTTGACAGGCAGCCAACACCACGTGGCAGCCAGGCAAAATCATGTGGATCGCGCCTTACTTCGAGCAGACAAAAACCTTCTCGCCGCGAAGCAAACCATAGCGGATGACATTTTCACCTTCCGCCGTAAATTCATGGAGGTCGAAACCGGCATGCTTGATCATCTCTCGCAAGTCGGAACCAAAGTATCGAACGTGATCTCTTTGGCCAAAGTGCAAATTGCGTCCTGCGTCCGTTTTAACGTCAGTGTTTTCGTAAGTCCGCTCCCAGCCCTCGATGATCGGAACCATGAGATAAAGCAAACCCGATGGCCGCAGAATGCGAAACAATTCGGCCAACGCGAGTTGATGGTTAACGTGTTCCAGGACGTGGCAGCAAATCACAACGTCGAAGCTGTTGTCCTTAAGATCGATGCGTTCGATGTTGAGTTTGAGGTCAACACCATTGCCCTCCAGATCAGCGGTCTTGCAGATCGCATCCCAACGCGGCGGCGAACCAAACGCTTTGAATTTTCCGCTGTAATTGCAAATTGGGCATTCTCTCGGGTGAACACCGGACATCGATTTTACAACATGTGCGAGATACGCCTTGTTGCTGGTCAGGAGGCTCTTGATAGTCGCAATTGCCGAATGGAACTTGGTATTCACATTTCGTCTCCCACATGCAATTTCGCAACCGGTGCGGATCAAATCTCTTTACAACAAATTGTTAGAATGATGCCAAGACATGAATGCTGAAGAATCAAGCTCCCCAAGGCGTGACCCGACCGGGAGAAAAAATCTTAGCATGTCAGCCGGTCAATCTTCGGAGACAGAAAATGTCTGGCGTCAGACGTTTGCACAAGCCGTGATCCACGCAACCTGACAGCGGAATGCTCCTCCGCAGTTAAGGACGTCCCGAAGGGAAACAGGGGAGATTACCCCCCGAACCCGTCCCAAAAGGCCTTGGCCTTGGCGAAGAAGCCTTCGGATTCCGGGCTGTTGTTGCGGGCTTCCTTTTCGAAGTCTTTCAACAATTCACGCTGGCGCCTGGTGAGATTGACCGGCGTTTCAACCGCCACCTGGATATACATGTCGCCGGCTTGCGACGATCGCAAGACTGGCATGCCCTTGGCCTTGAGGCGGAACTGCTTTCCCGTTTGCGTTCCCTCCGGCACCGTGACGCGGGCTTTCTTGCCATCGATGGTAGGTACCTCGATCTCGCCGCCCATCGCCGCCACCGTCATCGACACCGGTACCTTGCAGAACAGGTCAGCACCATCGCGCTGGAAGAATTCATGGGCCCGCAGCGAGAGGAAGATATAAAGATCGCCGGTCGGGCCGCCGCGCAAACCCGCCTCACCCTCATTGGCCAGCCGGATGCGCGTGCCGTCTTCGACACCCGCCGGAATATTGACTGATAGCGTACGCTCCTTGGTGATGCGGCCCTGGCCACCACACGGAACACATGGGTCGGAAATGACCTGGCCCCGGCCCTGACAGGTGGGGCAGGTGCGTTCGACCGTGAAGAAACCCGACTGCGAACGCACCGCACCTTGCCCGCCACAGGTACCGCAGGTTTTAGGGGACGAGCCCGGCTTGGCACCGGAGCCCGAGCAGGTGTCGCAAGTGACCGAAGACGGGACGCGGATCTGCGCCGTCTTGCCGGTATAGGCTTCGGTGAGGTTGATTTCCATGTTGTAGCGGAGATCGGCACCGCGCGAGGCACCCGCAGCACCGCGTCCACGCCGGCCGCCGCGCTGGCCACCGCCACCGCCCATGAAGTCGCCGAACAGGTCCTCGAAAATGTCGGACATCGAGGAATTGAACTCCGGCCCGCCCGGATTTCTACCGCCGCCCATGCCGCCGCCTTCGAAGGCCTGATGGCCGAAACGGTCATAGGCCGCCTTCTTCTGCGGGTCCTTCAACACATCGTAGGCTTCGTTGATTTCCTTGAACTTGGCTTCCGACGACTTGTCGCCGGGATTGGCATCGGGATGCAGCTGCTTGGCGAGCTTGCGATAGGCGGCCTTCAGGTCTTTTTCGTCAGCGGTCTTGCCGACGCCCAGAACTTCGTAAAAATCGCGCTTGGCCATGTATGAATACCACTACGGGTTTTGGCCCTTCGAGGCCCGCGCTGCTGCGCTAAGCCCCTCAGGGTGAGGACAATCAAGTTGCAGGGCTATAGCAGAACCTCATCCTGAGGTGCGAGCCTGAAAGGCTCGCCTCGAAGGACGAGGTTCCGCAGTCCATGGAGACTAGACCTTCTTGTCGTCGTCGCGCACTTCCTCGAAATCGGCATCGACGATGTCATCTTCGCCCGGACCCTGCGGTTCACCCGCATCGCCATCGGCACCACCGGCACCGGCACCACTCTGTGCTTTGTACATGGCCTCGCCGAGTTTCATCGCCACCTGTGCCAGCGCATTGGTCTTGGCGGTGATCGCCTCGGCCTCCTCGCTCTCCATCACCGACTTCAAGTCGGCAATGGCGGCATCGATGGCCGACTTGTCGGCAGCAGCGATCTTGTCGCCGAACTCGGTCATCGACTTGGTGGTCGAGTGGATCATCGCTTCGCCATGGTTCTTGGCTTCCACCAGCTCCTTGCGCTTCTTGTCATCGGCGGCATTGGCTTCCGCTTCCTTGACCATCTTCTCGATCTCGGCGTCAGACAGACCACCAGATGCCTGGATGCGGATCTGCTGCTCCTTGTTGGTCGCCTTGTCCTTGGCTGAGACGTTGACGATGCCGTTGGCGTCGATGTCGAAGGTGACTTCGACTTGTGGAATGCCACGTGGCGCCATCGGCAGGCCCATCAGGTCGAACTGGCCCAGCATCTTGTTATCGGCGGCCATTTCGCGCTCGCCCTGGAAGACGCGGATGGTGACGGCCGTCTGGTTGTCGTCAGCAGTCGAGAACACCTGGCTCTTCTTAGTCGGGATCGTGGTGTTGCGGTCGATCAACCGCGTGAACACCCCACCCAGCGTCTCGATGCCGAGCGACAGCGGCGTCACGTCGAGCAGCAGCACGTCTTTTACTTCGCCCTTCAAGACACCGGCCTGGATCGCCGCACCGATAGCCACGACCTCGTCCGGGTTCACACCCTTGTGCGGCTCCTTGCCGAAGAACTGCTTCACCACCTCAATGACCTTGGGCATGCGCGTCATGCCGCCGACGAGAATAACCTCGTCGATCTGGCCAGCCGTGACGCCCGCATCCTTCATCGCCGCGCGGCACGGGTCGATGGTCTTCTGGATCAGATCATCGACGAGGGCCTCAAGCTTGGCGCGCGTCAGTTTCAAGGTGAGATGCTTGGGGCCAGACGCATCCGCCGTGATGAACGGCAGGTTGATTTCGGTCTGGGCGCCGGACGACAACTCGACCTTGGCCTTTTCGGCGGCTTCGCGCAGGCGCTGCAGGGCGAGCTTGTCCTTGCGCAGATCGATACCTTGTTCCTTCTTGAACTCATCGGCAAGATAATCGACGATGCGCATGTCGAAGTCTTCACCGCCGAGGAAGGTGTCGCCATTGGTCGACTTCACTTCAAAGACGCCATCGCCGATCTCGAGGATCGACACGTCGAATGTGCCGCCGCCCAGGTCATAGACCGCAATGGTGCCGGCTTCCTTCTTGTCGAGGCCATAGGCCAAGGCGGCGGCCGTCGGCTCGTTGATGATGCGCAGCACTTCAAGCCCGGCGATCCGCCCGGCATCCTTGGTGGCCTGGCGCTGACTGTCGTTGAAATAGGCCGGTACCGTGATTACGGCTTGCGTGACCGGTTCGCCCAGATAGCGCTCGGCGGTTTCCTTCATCTTGGTCAGCGTGTAGGCGGAAATCTGCGACGGCGAGAACTTGTTGCCGCGGCTCTCGACCCAGGCATCGCCATTGTCGGCCTTGATGATGTTGTAGGGGACGAGCTTTTTGTCCTTCGCCACCATCGGGTCTTCCATGCGGCGGCCGATCAGCCGCTTGATGGCGAAGAAGGTGTTTTCCGGGTTGGTGACGCCCTGGCGCTTTGCCGGCTGGCCGACGAGCGTTTCGCCATCGGCGTTGAACGCCACGATCGACGGCGTGGTGCGGGCACCTTCCGCGTTCTCGATAACCTTGGGGGTCTTGCCTTCAATGACCGCGACGCACGAGTTCGTCGTGCCGAGGTCGATACCAATTACTTTCGCCATCTTCTCGTCTCCCGTTGGCAGGCGGACTTGGGGAAGCCCTTAAAGGCACTTTCCCGACCCCCGTACACATGGGGGCCCGCCTCCTGATTAGATTTGCTCCGGACCACCCTGATTCTGGGGAAGGCCCGGCGTTGAGCGCTATATAGGCAGGAGGTTTTTGCCTATCAAGCTCCGAAACACGGGTTTTGATGCCGATCAATCGAGAAGGACGACACTTTCCTGCTCATTGGGGTCGGTGCGGGCGAGGACGGCGCGGACTGGCTTGTCCGTCGGGTTATAGGGCTGGTGCGGCACGCCCGCCGGAATATAGACGAAATCCCCGGTCTTGATGGTCATCACCTGCTCGAGATGGGGGCCGTGGCGCATCTCGGACGTGCCCTCCAGCACGAAAATCGCCGATTCATGGGCTTCATGGTAGTGCGGCCGGGCGGAAGCCCCGGGCGGAATGGTGACGATATGCATGCAGAGCTTTTCCGACCCCGCCGTTTCCGCCGAAATGCCGGAGAAATACGAGAGCCCCTGCTTGCCGTCGAAGGCCGCGCCACCGCTGATCAACTTGCAGGATTTCATGCGAACGTCTCCTCCAATTGTCATCGCCGGATTCGTTCCGGCGATCCATGTTTACCACGCGCGTGAGAGAAATGGGTTGCCGGAACAAGTCCGGCAATGACAGAAAGCGGGGTATGACACCCGGCCTTCGCTACCTCCCCGGTTATCTCGATCTTGCCGCCCAGCAGGAGCTGGTGGAGCACCTGCGCGCCGCCGTGGCGCAAGCACCGCTGATCATCCCCATGATGCCGCGCACCGGCAGACCCTTCACCGTGCGCATGACCAATTTGGGAACGCTCGGTTGGGTGTCGGATCGGACTGGCTACCGCTATCAGCCGACGCATCCGGAGACGGGCAAGCCTTGGCCGCCGATCCCGGCCATGGTGCTGGACGTCTGGCGGAAACTCTCAGGGTATCCCCACGATCCCGAGGCATGTCTCGTCAATTTCTACAATCAGGGCGCCAAAATGGGGTTGCACCGCGATGAGGACGAGGAGGATTTCACCGCCCCCGTCATCTCGATCTCGCTAGGCGATACCGCCGTGTTCCGCATTGGCGGGCCGGAGCGCGGCGGCAAGACCGAGACGCTGAAACTCAGTTCCGGAGATGTGCTGGTCATGGGCGGGGCATCGCGCCTCTGCCATCACGGCATTGACCGGGTATTGAGCGGAACATCCACACTTCTCAAGGACGGTGGACGCATCAATCTGACAATGCGAAGAGTGACGAAGCCATGACAATCCGCATCATCCGCAAGGCCGACCTGGCAGGAACGCCACGCAACGTGAAAGCTCCGACTTATGAGACATTTCGCTTTCTCCTCGATAGCGACGGTACCGGCGTCACCGTGACCGACATCGTGTTGAAACCCGGAATCGAGGCCGAATATGGATATGATCATCATATCGAGATCGCCTACTGCCTCGAAGGCCGCGCCAAACTTTGGCAGGAAGGCACAGAGCCACAAGAGATCGTACCCGGCACGATGTGGGTGGCATCCAAGGGTACGCGTTTCAAATTCATCGCGTTTGAGCCAACCAGGTTGATCTGCGTCTTCAACCCCGCCTTTTCGGGCCATGAAACCGGCTACGCCGGAGACCAGTAGCGCCATGTCTGTTGATTACGATACTGCCGTCATCGGCGCCGGTGCGGCTGGGCTTGCGGCTGGCCTGGCACTGCAGAAGGCGGGCAAGCGCTTCGTGGTGCTTGAAGCCCAGGGCCGCATCGGCGGGCGGGCCTTTACCGATCACCAGAGTTTTCCCGGCATCGCCTTCGATCGCGGCGGGCACTGGCTGCATGCGGCGGCGGTGAACCCGTTCACCAAGATCGCCGACCAGCTGGGCTTCCGCTACAGTTCCAGCATGGACTGGTCAAAGCGCGTGCTGCTGACCGGCAATGGCCAACGCGGTGATGCGGCCATGCTGGCCGCCAATGCCGCAAGCTTCATGGCGACCTATAACGCGATCGCCGAAGCAGGCAGCGACCTCGCCTTCTCGGCGGTGATCGACACAGCCGATCCGTGGTACCGCCTGACACGGCGCACGCTGTCGCAGATCACCTCGCACGAGCCCGAAGACTGCTCGATCCTCGACTATCAACGCTACATCGATGCGGGCGGCGATTTTCCGGTCGAGGATGGCTATGGCGCGTTGGTTGCGGCCCATGCGGCGGGACTGACGGTGACGCTCGATTGCCCGGTCACCCATGTCGATTGGTCCGGCAAGGGCGTGACATTGACCACATCCAAGGGCACGGTAACGGCGGGATCGGTGATCGTGGCGGTGCCGGTCAATGTGCTGGCCAAATCCATCCGCTTCACACCGGAGCTTCCCGTCAACCTGTTGCAGGCGGTTGCCGATTGCCCGATGGGCCATGCCGAGAAAATCGCCCTGCTGCTTGACCGCCCGCTCGATGGCTTTGGCCATGTCTATGGCGATGTCATCGATGGACCGCCGATGGCCAGCGAACCCTTCAACCTGCACATCAATCCCTTCGGGCGGCCGATGGTGATTTCGCATTCGGACGGCGATTATGCCCGCGATCTTGCGGCGGCGGGCGAACATGCAATGATCGAGCTCGCCATCGAAGCCATGGTCTTTGCCTTCGGCGGCGAAATCCGCAAGCGCATCATCAAGGGCATCGCCACCAACTGGACATCCGATCCATGGGCGCTGGGCGCCTATTCCCACTGCAAGCCGGGCCGGGCCGATGCCCGCAAGGAATTCAAGGAACCGGTGGGCGGGCGCATCATCTTTGCAGGTGAGCATTGCTCGCCGGACTTCTTCTCCACCATCCACGGCGCGCATCTGTCAGGGATCGCGGCGGCGGAAAAAGCCATCAACGGGATTGGCCGGACGTGAAGCCCGGCCTGAAACTCGTGCGGCGCAAAAGCTAACCGTTCCAGCCATTCATGCGGGCATTGTTCTTGGCGTTGGCAGGTGACGAGAAGGCTTCCGTCGCCTTGCCAACCTGCTTTTTGTTGGCGGTGGAAAAGCAGCGCCAGCGATTTCCACCGCGCTTGTCCTTGTAGAATTCCCAGCGATCAGCGCTGGTATCACGATTGGCATTGGCCTCGCAGTCGCGCTTCGCCTTGTAGCCTTCCGACGATGCGCCAACGATTTCGCCATTTGTTGCCGTGCGCCGCCAGCGGAATTCCCCGCGTTTGTCCTTGTAAAACTCAAGCGTATAGTCGGCCATGGAAGCTCCCCTGATTCTGGAAGTGAACCACCGTCAACTCTACGCAAATCCCAAGTTGTGTCCAGATGGCGAAACGTCTGTGATGATGATAAGCATTGCGGAAGAAAAGCCGTCATAGTCCGGCGGCAAAATATCAACCTGATTCGGAGAGGCACCCCATGCTCTATGTGATCATTGGCTTCGTACTGATCCTCTTCGGCGTCGCCGCCATGTTCCGGAAAAGCCCGCCGCCCCAGGGCGGGCCACAGACGCGGGCCGCCATGATCGGCCAGGTTATCGGCGGATCATTATTCGGCGTGGGGCTGATCGGCGCAGGCTTGGCTGCACTTTCATCCACCTCCTTCGTGCTGATCGCCGCTGACCGGGTCGGCCATCTGAAGCGTGTCTATCTCGCCGATGACCTGCCGCCCGGCCGCATCATCGCACTCCCCGGTCAGAAAGGTCCGCAGGCCGAAATACTCGGACCAGGTTTTCATTTCCGCCCGTTGCTGAACGTCCTTTTTGATGTCGAGGAGCGCGAAGTGGTGCAGGTGCCGGAAGGCTATTACGGCCAGATTACCGCACTTGATGGCGCACCGATGCCGGAGGGCATGTTCATAGCACCCGTCATCGCCGACGACAAACTCGCCACCATGCTCGACGCCCAGGTCTATATCGAACAGGGTGGCTTCCGCGGGCCGCAGGAAACCGTTTTGAAACCCGGCTCCTACCGCCTCAACCGCTATCTCTTCGATGTCCGCGTCGATCAGGATACTGCCGCCACCATCATACCGACAGGTCAGGTCGGCGTGGTGAAATCCAATGTCCAGCAACCGGGCCTTAACTGCAAGGAAGAGATGGTGCGCGTCAGCCAGGCCCAACACGATGCCGAAGCGCTCTCGGTGCCGTTGGTGCCCAAAGGCTGCATCGGCCTGTGGAAGGAGCCGCTACTGCCCGGCGCCTATTACCTCAATCGCCACGCCTATGAAGTGACCCTCGTCGATACCCGTGTGCAGACTTGGGAATACAAGGGTGGTTACACCAAGCGCTTCATCGACCTGTCGCTCGACCAGCAGGGCAACCTCAACCAGGTCGAGCGCGCCATCAACGTGCCAAAGCCCGACACCGCCGTCGATGTCGCGGTCTTCGTCAAGGTCGAAGGCTGGGACATTCCGCAGGAACTGCGCGCCGTGGCGCAGGTGTCGCCCGAAAACGCCCCCATCGTGGCAGGCTCGGTCGGCGGCATCGACCAGATCGAGCATCGCATCCTGACGCCGTTGATCCGCTCGATTGTGAGGAACGTCGCGGGCTCCAACATCCGCATCCCCAAGAAGGACGGCGACAAGATCGTCAGCTACGAAGTGCGCCCGACTCGGGTTCTCGACTTTATCGAGAACCGCGAGGCAATCGAGGACACAATAGAGGAGCAGATCAAGATCGAGGCCCGCAAAGCCGGCGTCGAGATCAAGGAAGTCCGCTTGGGTGAACCCTCGATCCCGCCGGAAATCCTGTTGGGCCGCCAGCGCCAGCAATTGGCCGACCAGCTGGGCGAGGCTTACAAGCGCGAGACTGAGGCGCAGAAACAGAGGATCGAAACCGAACAGGCCAAAGCCACAGCCAACGAGCAGCCGCGCCTGGTTGAATCGCAGATCGCCGTGCAAGTGGCCGAGCAGAAGGAAGCCGAACGCGCCGCCCTGGGCCGCGCCGAACGCAAGTACCTGGAAGAAATTGCGCAAGGGCAGCTGGCCCAGGCCAATGTTCTGGGCCAGGACCGCGTCGCCATGCTGCAGGCGCTGGAAAAGGTTCTGGGCTCGCTCGAACGCCAGCCGCAACTGGTCGAGCTGATGGGCAAGCTGGTTCCGAACACAGTGGTGACCGGTGCGGGCTTCGAAGGGGCGGCGGCGATATTGGGTGACGCCCTCAGAAAGGCCGGCGGGGCGGCGCAATAGGAACAATTTCCCTTTCTCTTTTTTTCAGGTGATGGCGTCACGCGGAACGCCATCAATATTATTTCAGGGTGTGGTCTTGAAACAGGTGCCGGCTTACGCAAATCTCGGTTTCAGCCGCCTGGCAATCAAATGGATTCCAGTCAAGATCATGATCCACTGCCTCGTACGGTATCCATAGTCATGCCGCCGCAGCGAACGCTCTATCTTCATGCTGGAGTGCCCAAGACCGGCTCGTCCGCACTTCAGATGTTTCTCATGAACAATCGGCAGATATTGGCGGATATCGGAATCTTCTTGCCGCATGCCGGAACGATCCACCATGCCCACAACCATCGTGGTCTGGTTCATGCATTTAAGCCGCAGGAGAGGCCGCCGCACCTGCTCGCGGCACTCGCCCGTGAACTCACCGCTGCCGGCCAACCGGAGCGGGTGCTGTTGACGGCGGAAAGTTTCTCTCTGGCCTTTGCCGCGCCGGGTTTCGTCGATAGCCTGGTAGCCCACTGCGCCGGCCTCGGATATCGCATCCATGTTATCGCCTATCTGCGGCCGCAACCGGGAGCGATCAACTCGCGCTATTGTCAATCGCTCAAGACCTGGTCGCACAACTTGCCGGTGGCCGAATTCGCGGCTGCCGAATTCGCCTCGGGACGGCACGATTATTCGCTGCTGTTTGCCGGCGTTCTGCCGCGGAGCGATATGACGGTGACGTTGCGGCCGTATACCCGGCAGGTTTTGCGCAATGGGTTGACGGCCGATTTCATTGCAGCACTTGGCGTCAACGGCGATGACGCGGCCAGACTGGGGGAGGCGGAGACCTTCAACCGCTCGCCGGGGCCGAAAACCGTGGCAGCATGGCAGGTGCTGCGCGCGCATGCCTCTGCCGAACTGCCCAATGTGCCGCGTAGCGGCTTGATCGCCCTGACCACGCCGTTGATCAAGATCACCGACGAACTGGGCTGGAACGACAAAGCATTCTACGGCATCGACGCTGACATGCACCACAGCATCACCCGGAACTTCGCGGCATCAAACGACGCCTTGGCGCAGCGTGTCTGGAAATCGCAATGGGGTGATGTGTTCGGACCCGAAGATGCTCAGCTCCAGCCCCTTAACGTCTTTGACCCGGCCAACGCCAGCGCCGAGGACCGCGAAGCCTTTGATGACTTCGTTACCGAAGCAACCGCGCTATTGCACCACTTCGCCGGTAAGGCCGTCGTAGACAGGGATGGAGACGGCGGCAGCGAAAATGATGGCCATTTGGATTGAGTGGAAACGCCCTGACAGGACTCACCTCTGAAACCGCTTCCGCCGATGAAGTTCTCCTCGTGTCCACCGCCCAGAGACGGAAAGTCACTCCGCCTTCGCCACCCCTACCATGGCGGGCCTCAGGCAGCGTTCGCCGATGGCGAAACCGGATTGCATTTCCTGGACCACGGTACCGGGCGGGTGTTCGCTGGTCGGCAACTCGAACAGCGCCTGGTGCAGGTTGGGGTCGAATTTGTAGCCCACCGTATCGACGCGGCGGATACCGTAGCGCTGGAAGATGTTGAGCAGCTCCTTCTCGGTGAGTTCGATGCCGGTCAAAAGGTTCTTGGTGGCGTCATCGGCGGCGTCCTTGTCGTCCTCCGACATGGCTGAAAGGGCGCGCGACAGATTATCGGCGACACTCAGGAGATCGCGGGCAAAATTGGTGGCGGCATAAAGCGTGGCCTCCGCCTTCTCGCGCTCGGCGCGTTTGCGCAGGTTTTCCATATCGGCGGCGGTGCGCAGCAGGCGGTCCTTGAACGAGGCGGCTTCCTCTTTCAGTTGGGCGATCTCGACATCCTTGAGGTCGATCTCGACCGCCATCGGCGATTCGATCTCGACATGTTCGGTGGGCTCAGGTGTGTTGCTATCGTCAGCCATGGCGATGGGTCCAGTTCATTCATTGTCGGGATGGCAGCCATATCGGCTGCCTTGGGCGAAAAATCAAGCCGCCTCAAAAAATCAGGTGAGCAGCCGCCCGATGGCCTTGGCGGTGTAATCGACCATCGGAATGATGCGGGCGTAATTCATCCGTGTCGGCCCGATGATACCCATGACGCCGACGATTTTCTCATCGGCATTGCGGAACGGCGAAACGATGATCGACGAGCCCGACAGCGAGAACAGCCGGTTTTCGGAGCCAATGAAGATCCGCACCCCCTCGCCCGTCTCAGCGGCCCCCAGGAGCTGCGCCAATTCCTTCTTGCTCTCGATATCCTCGAACAGCCGGCGGATGCGATCGAGATCGTTGGCGGCGGTCGAGTTCTCGATGAGATTGGCCTGGCCGCGGACGATCAGCGTCTTCTCGTCGGCATCGCTGTCACCCGACCATTGGCCGATGCCGGCCTCGACAATGCGCGCCGAAATCTCGTCCAGCTCGCGCCTCAGGCTCATGACCTCGTCACGCACGAAACGCTGCACCTCGTCGATGGTCTTGCCTTGAAATCTTGTGGAGAGGTAGTTGGACGCCTGAATGAAGATCGCTGGCGGCAGGCCGGGCGGCACGTCGATCACCCGGTTTTCGACGCTGCCATCCTCGCCGACCAGAATGACCAGCGCCCGGCCCGGACCCAGGTTGACGAACTCGATGTGCTTCAACCGCGCATTGATCTTCGGCGTGACGATGACGCCAGCGCAATGCGACAGGCCCGACAGCATCGTCGTCGCCTCGCCCAGCACATCCTCGATGCGCCGCTGCCGGTTGGATGCGGCGATCTGGGCATCGATGCGGGCCCGCTCGTCGGCCGTCACCGCCCCAACTTCCATCACCGCATCGACGAAAAAGCGTAACCCCAGCTGCGTCGGCATGCGGCCCGCACTGGTGTGGGGCGAGAAGATCAGCCCCGCATCCTCGAGGTCCATCATGACATTGCGGACCGACGCGGGCGACAGGCTGGACGGCAGGATACGGGCAATGGTGCGCGAGCCCACCGGTTCGCCGGTCTCCAGATAAGTATCGACCAGGCGGCGGAAAATGTCGCGCGACCGCTGATCGAGGCCGGCGATGCCGGTCAGCTTGTCTTCGGATGGCGGTCTGGGCGGGATCATGCTCATGGCCTCAATGTAGGAATCAAGTTGGCGCGGGTCAATCGAGCAGCTACAAGGCCCAATTCACAACAAGGACACTCAATCATGCGTCCATCGGGACGGAAACCGGACGAATTGCGCGCCGTCAGCTTCGCGCGCGGCTTTACGAGGCATGCCGAGGGCTCTTGCCTCGTCCGCTTCGGCGGCACGCATGTGCTGTGCACCGCCTCGCTCGAGGAAAAAGTGCCGCCGTGGCTGAAGGGTGGTGGCAAGGGCTGGGTCACGGCCGAGTATGGCATGCTGCCGCGCTCGACGCACGAACGCATGCGCCGCGAGGCCGCTTCCGGCAAGCAATCCGGCCGCAGCCAGGAAATCCAGCGCCTCGTCGGCCGTTCGTTGCGCGCCGTCGTTGACCTACAGGCCTTGGGTGAAAAGCAGATCACCCTCGATTGCGACGTCATCCAGGCCGATGGCGGCACCCGTACGGCGGCGATCACCGGGTCATGGGTGGCGCTTTTCGACTGCCTGAAATGGATGGACAAGCGTTCGATGTTCAAGGCCTGGCCGTTGAAGGATCATGTCGCTGCCATATCTTGCGGCATTCACGGCGGCGTCCCGGTGCTCGACCTAGATTATGACGAGGATTCGAGTGCTGGCACCGACGCCAATTTCGTGATGACCGGAGCGGGCGGCCTCGTCGAGGTGCAGGCAACGGCGGAAGGCGATGTCTTCTCGCAAGGGAGCCTTCTCGAGTTGATGGCGCTGGCCCGCAAGGGCATCGACGAACTGGTGGCGATGCAGAAGACCACCATTGCATGAGAAAACTCACCGGCCAAAAGATCGTTGTCGCCACCCATAACCAGGGCAAGCTCGAGGAATTCGCGCAACTCCTGAAGCCCTATGGCGTGACGGCGGTCTCGGCTGGAGAACTGGGATTGACGGAACCGGTGGAGACGGAGGACAGTTTCACCGGCAACGCCCGCCTCAAGGCGAAGGCCGCGATGCAGGCCTCAGGGCTCATCGCCATGTCGGATGATTCAGGGCTTTGTGTTGCGGCGCTTGATGGCGATCCCGGTGTCTATACGGCTGACTGGGCTGGACCCAACCGCGACTGGAACCGCGCCATGCGGCTGGTGGAGGAGAAGCTGCAGGCCAGGGGGGCAACGTCGCCCGGCCGGCGCCGCGCCGAATTCGTCTGTACACTGTGCGTTACCTGGCCTGACGGCGAAGAGCGGCTGTTCGAGGGCCGCGCGCCTGGGTACTTGACCTGGCCGCCGCGCGGTTCACTGGGCCACGGCTATGATCCCATGTTTGTGCCGGACGGCGGGCACCGCACTTTCGCCGAGCTCGAGTCGGCAGAGAAGAACAAGATATCGCACCGCGCCAAGGCACTGGAAGGTCTGGTCCGTGAACTTTTCTGAGGTCGCCTTCGGCATCTATGTGCATTGGCCCTTCTGCAAGGCCAAGTGCCCCTATTGCGATTTCAACAGCCATGTGCGCCATCAACCGGTCGATGCGCTGTCGTTTGCGCGAGCCCTGGCAACCGAACTCACATGGTTCGCGGCGCAAACGCCGGGCCGCGTTGTCAGCAGCATTTTCTTCGGTGGTGGTACGCCCTCGCTGATGCCGCCCGAGGCCGTGGGCCATGTGCTCGACACGATCGCCGCGCTCTGGACAGTCTCACCTCATGTCGAGATCACGCTTGAAGCCAACCCGACCTCCATCGAAGCGGAGAATTTCCGGGGCTATCGCGCGGCCGGTGTCAACCGCGTTTCGGTCGGCGTACAGGCGCTGAACGATGTGGACTTGAAAGCCCTGGGCCGCCAGCATTCGGCGATCGAGGCACTTGCCGCCTTCCGCCTCGCCGCCTGCATTTTTCCGCGCGTGTCGTTCGATCTGATCTATGCCAGGCCCAATCAGAGCGTGGCGCAATGGCGCGAGGAACTGACGATTGCGCTGAGTGAGCAGCAGGGCCATATGTCGCTCTATCAGCTCACCATCGAACCCGGCACCGCCTATTTCGATCTGCACGCCAAGGGCTCGTTGCTGACGCCCAATGATGACAGCGCCGCCGACCTCTATGACGTGACGCAGGAGCTGACTGAGAAAGTTGGACTTCCGGCCTACGAGATTTCAAACCACGCAAGCCCCGGCCACGAGTCGCGCCACAATCTGCTCTACTGGCGCTATGGCGAGTATGCAGGGTGCGGTCCCGGCGCTCACAGCCGTCTGGCCGCTGGTGACAACCGCCGCGCCCTCATCGCCGAGAAACACCCCGAAACCTGGCGCGAACTGGTGAGTACTCGGGGCAATGGCATCATCGCCGACACTGCGGTTGTTCCCATCGATCAGGCGTCGGAATATCTGCTGATGGGTCTGCGCATCGCCGAAGGGATCGACCTCGAGCGCTATGCCGCACTGGCTGGCCGCGAGATCGACTCATCCAAGATCGCCGGCATGAAATCGCTGGGCCTCATCAAGCGCCAAGGGCCACGTCTCATGGCAACGGCCGATGGACGGAAGCTGTTGAATGCGGTGATTGCGGAACTGGCGGTCTGAATATCCTAAGGCCGTCATCCCGGCTAAAGCCGGGACCCACTCCACCCTCCCAATGGGCCCCGGCTTTCGCCGGGGTGACGAATGAAGGGAGAATGACGTAAAGAGATTAAATGTCTTTTCCACACTCCTACATCATCGGCGCCGCCCGTTTCGAGGCGGAGACCCTGGCGCCGGGGCTCTATGTGGTGGCAACACCCATCGGCAATCTGGGCGACATCACGGTCAGGGCGTTGGCGACGCTCGCCGCCGCTGACACGGTTCTATGCGAGGATACCCGCACCTCAGGTAAACTCATGGAACGCTTCGCCATCAAGACCAGGTTATCCCCCTATCACGAGCACAATGCCCAGAAAGTGCGCCCCGCCATTCTCGAACGCCTGAAGCAGGGTGCCGCCATGGCGTTGATCAGCGATGCCGGCATGCCGCTGGTCTCCGACCCCGGTTACCGGCTGGTGAAGGAGGCCGCCGAGATGGGCGTGCCGGTCACCGCCTGCCCCGGGCCTTCCGCCGTGCTCACGGGTCTGGCGCTCTCGGGCCTGCCCACCGACCGCTTCCTCTTCGCTGGCTTCGTGCCGCAGAAACATGGCGAGCGCCAACGCCTGTTCGCCGAATTCGAAAAACTCAAAGCCACGCTGATTTTCTTCGAGAGCCCGCATCGCATCATCGGCACGCTGGGCGATCTTGCCACCGCGCTGCCCGGCCGCGCCGTGGCGGTGACGCGTGAATTGACCAAGCTGCATGAGGAAGTGCTGCGTGGGTCCGCCAGCGAGATCGCCGGGACCTTGGGCGCGAGACCGGCGGTCAAGGGCGAGATCACCCTGATCATTGGTCCGCCCACGGAGGAAGTGGCGGTGCCGGAAGACGTGCTGGCAGACGCCATCGCCACTGCCGTTGCCACCATGCCGGCCAGCAAGGCGGCCTCCGAGATCGCCAGGCGCTTCAACCTCGACCGTTCCGACATCTACCAGCGCATTCTTGACCTGAAGAGGCAGGATGGCGCGTAGCCGGGCGAAATCCGAAGAGGCCGGGCGCGGCGCCGAACTGCTCGCGCTGTGGTTCCTGCGCTTCAAGGGCTACCGGCTGCTGGTGCACCGCTACAAATCGCACGCCGGCGAAATCGACCTCATCATGCGCAAGGGCGATACGACCGCTTTCATCGAGGTCAAGGCGCGGGCGACCATCGATGCGGCGATTACCGCCGTGACGCCCTATCAATCGAAACGCATCTCGGCCGCCGCCCGCATCTTCATGGCGCACGACCGCAAGGCATTCCAGCAGTTCTGCCGTTTTGACATCGTCGCGGTGAGCCCCTACCACTGGCCAAAACACATCGAAAACGCCTTCGAAGGAGATCGTTGAAATGGGCCTGAAGGTAGCGGTGCAGATGGATCCGATCCAGACCATCAACATCAAGGGCGATTCCACCTTCGCCATGATGCTGGAAGCGCAAGCCCGCGGCCACAGCCTGTTCTATTATCTGACGAAGACACTGGCGCAGGGTGGTGGCTCGCTCTTTGCCTCCGGCAACGATGTCACGGTACGCGATGAGCTGGGCAGTCACTTCACATTGGGCGAAGAACATCGCGTCGATCTCGCCCAATGCAACGTGCTGCTGATGCGCCAGGACCCGCCCTTCGACATGGGCTACATCACCACCACCCACATGCTGGAGACGATTCACCCGAAGACCCTGGTGGTGAACGATCCAAAGGAAGTCCGCAACGCGCCGGAAAAGCTTTTTGTCCTGAATTACCCGCAATTCATGCCCGACACGCTGATCACCCGCGACCCTATCGAGCTCGCCGCCTTCCGCCGAGAGCACGGCGACATCATCCTGAAACCGCTTTACGGCAATGGTGGTGCCGGCGTGTTCCGCTTGAGCGAAGGCGACCAGAATTTTTCCTCGCTGCTGGAACTCTTCACGCAAACTTTCCGCGAACCCTTCATCGCCCAGAAATATCTGCCCGATGTCCGGAAGGGCGACAAGCGCATCATCCTCGTCGATGGCAAAGCCGCAGGCGCCATCAACCGCGTGCCCGCCGCCAACGAGAGCCGCTCCAACATGCATGCCGGCGGCAGGCCGGAACCGGCCACGCTGACCAAGCGCGAGCACGAAATCTGCGAAGCCATCGGCCCCGATCTCAAGGCCCGGGGCTTGATCTTCGTCGGCATTGATGTGATCGGCGACTATATGACTGAGATCAACGTCACCTCCCCTACCGGCATCCGCGAAGTCAGACGCTTCGGCGGCGAAGACATTGCCGCGCTGATCTGGGATGCGATCGAGGCGCGGAGGTAGCGCCCGCTTAATAATGGGTCGCCGGAATAAATCCGGCGATGACAATATTGGGAGGTGGTGACAAGCCCATTCCTAATCTGTCATTGCCGGGCTTGTCCCGGCAACCCATTCATCCCCGGGCGGGCATTCCAGTTCAAGGGCCAAGCAGCCTGGGATATAGATCTTCCCAATGCGGATTTTCGCGTTCGATGAGATTGATCTTCCAGTCGCGCGGCCATTTCTTCATTGTCTTTTCGCGTTGGATCGCCGTGTCGATTTCGCCGAAATATTCGAACCAGACCAGCGTCTTCACGCCATACCGCTGCGTAAATTCAAGAATTTCGACC
>JANLTS010000548.1:0-2487 GCA_031363045.1 Hyphomicrobiales bacterium | reverse complement strand
GAAAGATCGGGGATGGCGTCGAGCGGCGTGGTCTTCACCGCATAGGCCCCGGCCAGCGCCAGAAACAATGTGCCGATGATCACCAGCACCATGTTGCGGGCCGACCACTCGATGATCCTGGCGATCATTTTGCCGCTCCTTCCGGAGCCGCAAGACCCGTCAGTGCAGCCTGCAGATTGCTTTCGGCGTCGATCAAGAAATTGGCGCGGGTGACGATCTGTTCACCCTCCTTCAACCCTTCGAGGATTTCCACGTAGCCTGCACCCCTGCGGCCAACGCGAACCTCCATTGGCTTGAAGCGCCCCTCGCTCACCTGAACGATGGCCACTTGCCGGTTGCCACTGTCGATGATCGCTGACGCCGGGATGGAAAGAACGCCTGCCGATTGCCCGGTGTCGATCTCGACATCGGCATACATGCGGTGCAGCAGTTTGTGATCGGGATTGGGTAATTCGATGCGGACTTGGGCTGTGCGGGTTTCGGCCTTCAGCTCGGGAAGAATGAAGGCAACCTTTCCCCGGAAGTTTTCGCCAGGATAGGAACGCAGAGTGATTTGCGCCGGATCGCCAAGCTTGACCCGGCCGACGTCCACCTCGGAGACATCGGCAATGACCCAGACGGTCGAAACATCAGCCAACCGGTAGAGTTCATCGCCGGGCATGGTGCGGGCACCGGCGACGACCGACTTGCTCATCAGCACGCCATCAACTGGTGACGGCCAATCCATCGAAAACGGGATGTCGCCTTTCTCCGGGATGGTTGCAATGAACTCTTCCGGAATGCCGAGGTTGCGCAACTTCCGCGCTCCCGCCTGCTTTTGGCCGCCGGCCACTGCAAGCCGGTAATCGACCAGCGCCTGTACGATTTGCGGGCTGTAGAACCGGAACAGCGGTTCGCCAGCTTTCACATGTTGGCCGGTGGCCCCCGCGTAGACTTTCTCGATGAAGCCTTCGGCCCGCAAGGTGATCGAACGTTCGCGCCGCTCATCGAGCTGGATCGAACCCGGTGCATGGATCGGTTCCGACAGCACACGCTTTTCGACCGGTTCGGTGCGGACACCGGCGCGCTGCACCTTTTCGACGCTCACCTTGACGATGGACGGATCGCTGGTGCCTTCATCCTCATAGACTGCGATGTAATCCATCTGCATCGAGTCCTTCTTCGGGACAGGCGAGGTATCCGGAAGGCCCATAGGATTGCGGTAGTAGAGAATCTTGCGTTCCCCCGGCGGCGCGGTTGCCACGGCGGCGGGCATTTTGCCGGTGATCTGGGATGCCAGCGCCTCCCAATGGGGACGGAAAGTTGTAGCGGACAGGAACCCCGCCGCGCCACCGAGGGCGATCAGCAGCAACGTTAACAGCAATCGTGCAAGAACCCGCATGGGGAATACCTCAAAAATGCAAGGAGACGGGTTGCGCAATGCGCAACCCGGACATCATGATTCAGGAGGTCAGACGCGAGGGGGTCTTCGCAGCGGCGGTGGCGCGAAGGACGACATAGCCAGAGTCAGTGACGAATGAGAAACCGCGACGGGGAATGGCAGGCTCACAAACCCGGCTTGATGCTCAAATCCGGCCGCACCGCCACACTTGGTGAAGCAGGCCGCCGCGTCGGAGCAAGTCCGTGTGGATTTTGACATGTCGCAACATGATTGCTTTTTCGGGCAGGCTTCGGTGCCCATCTGCATTTTCTGCGACGCCAATGACACCGCCGAAGCCTGAACCGGCGCCAAAAGCAAGCCAAGCGCAACCAGCATGCCGATCAGCATGCGGAGGGTGCGCAATGGCCCAAAAACCGTCATTGCACCCGGATAGCGGTAGATCAAATGCCAGTCAAGTAACGGTCCCGCGAGCGGGAAGCGGTCAATGGAACGTGTTTAAGCGATGAAGTCGTGGTCGTCCTCGCACCTGCCACATTCGGCCAACACGGCGATTGCCCGGAGCGCCGTATTTCGCCCGTAGCGGCATCCATTTGTCATCCATTCTAACTCTGCCTTGCTGTTGCAAAACTTGCAGCGCAAGAATGATTTGATCTCAACGCATGCCGGTTGACTAGGCAGCCTTCTAAATGGTTCACGGCGGCGCGGTCTGGGTTTTGGTCGCTCAAGAGAATGACACGGAGAACGGATGAACAAACGATGGGGAAGCCTGTTAGTGATCGCAGGAGTAGCGCTCTTTCCTATCGCCATGCAATCGGGCATCTCAGGGCTCAAGACCTATGTTTCAGGCAACCCTCATCTCCAAGTGAGGACGCAGCCGCGCATCATTGGCGATTTTGAATTCTCGGATAGCAAAGGTAATTCGATCACGCTCTCCGGCATGAAAGGACGGCACGTTCTCTTGAATGTCTGGGCGACATGGTGCCCTCCATGCCGCAAGGAAATGCCAGCTCTCGACCGGCTGAAGCCGATACTTGAGAAGGATACAGACATCGCTGTCGTGGCGCTTTCGGTGGACCGGGCCGGTTTCGAGCAATTGCAGGCTTTCT
>JANLTS010000542.1:0-1993 GCA_031363045.1 Hyphomicrobiales bacterium | reverse complement strand
AGCCGAAAGGGTTGCCGGGTGCGCCCGGATGCGTCGGATTGAACGCGGCCTTGAAGCCATGGGCGTTAGCGTCTTTCAGCTTGGCTTGATGAATGCAGTAGCTGATCGCCGGCAGAACAATCTCGGGGGCGAAGGGCAACGAGGCAACCACGGCCCACGGCGCCAGCGTTCCATCGTCGGGGCCATAGGGAACGCCGCGTCCAAGGTAATCGAAAAAACTGCGTTCGACACCCTGCAGCTTGAGCGTTTCAGGCCCCGGCCCCTCGCTGGCCGTGATCCCCCCAATCGGCGCGGCAATAGAGCGCATCGGCGAGGGCACGGATTTCCCGCTCTTCGCTGGTATCCGCATCAAAATAGACGCGGGCCGCGAGGGCCCCGGCCAGCAGGAAGGCGCTGTCGATGGTTGATAGTTCGCAGTCCCACGCGCGCCGTCCGGTCTGTATATCGAGGAAGTGATAATAGAAGCCTTTGTAGCCGGTGGCATCGGGCTCTGGCCCCTGCGGACTGTTCCAGAAGAAGCGAAGTGTCGTCAACGTGCGTTCCACGGCGGCGCTGCGCGCCCAGAATCCGCGCTCGATGCCAACCGGATAGGCGGCGAGCGCCAACCCAGTGGCGGCGATGCTGGCAGGCCAGTTTGGCGCCGTCTTGTCAATGACCAGCCCGTTGGCGGGGTTCGCCTCGTGGATGAAATACGCGAAGGATTCGCGCTGCAACTGCGCAAGTTCGGCATCCTCAGTCGGTTGTCTGGTCATGGTTGCTGTCGCCTACGCCGGTGCCAAATCGCCGCGAAGCCGAACATTGGCTCGATGAGTAATTGCACCAACGGTGACAGTTCGGTGCCGAGCATGAGGAGCGTCGGCATCAACTCTGAATAGGCCCAGGTCTTGCGCACGGTGGTGTTCAGCCATTCGCTGTAATTGGTGTAGCCTACACCGATAGCGATGTCAGCCATGGCCCCGAGAATGTCATTCCTGTTCGATAGCGGCGGAACAAATACCGGTCAACTCACAGTCGCGCGAGCGGGAGATGGTCACAGGGGCGCGGATAGGCGGTGGAGCCGTTTTCTTCCTCGCGCATGCCACTCACGGCCAACACATTAACTAGCCGGAACGCGGCAATTCGCCCGTAGCGGCATCCCTTTATCATCTATTCTAACTCTGCCTTGTTGTTGCAAAACTTGCAGCGCAAGAATGATTTGATCTTACCTCACGCCAGTTGACTGGATCACCTTCTTACGGGTTCCCGGCGCTGCGGTCTGGGTATTGGTCGCTCAAGGGAATGACAAGGAGAACGGATGAATAAACGATGGGGAAGCCTGTTAGTGATTGCGGCAGTGGCACTCTTTCCTATCGCCATGCAATCCGGCGTCTCACTGTTCAAGACCTACGTTTCGGGCAACCCTCATCTTCAAGTGAGGACGCAGCCGCGCACCATTGGCGATCTTGAATTCTGGGATAGCAAAGGTAATTCGATTACACTTTCCAGCATGAAAGGACGCCACATTCTCGTGAATGTCTGGGCGACATGGTGCCCTCCGTGCCGCAAGGAAATGCCCGCTCTCGACCGGCTGAAGCCAATACTTGAGAAGGATACAGACATCGCTGTCGTGGCGCTTTCGGTGGACCGGGCCGGTTTCGAGCAATTGCAGGCTTTCTATGACACCTATGGTCTGAAGAACTTGGTGGTCTATCGTGGAGACGAACAGATTGTTATGAGTGCTCTGGCAATCAATGGCCTCCCAACTACGTTGCTTCTCGATCACGAAGGACAGGAAATCGCACGGCTCATTGGCCCAACGGAGTGGGATGCCCCCGATGTCATTGCGAATCTCGAATCAGTCCACGGACAAGATTGAGTTGCGAACTTGGGCTGCATTCGTCAGAGTGCGTAGTTGTCATCAAACACACCAAAAACAAGAGAGCCCGGCTCATTCACCGTCGGCGTACTGAACGGGACAATTTTGCCACGAGACCGGTGTTATGACCAAATCATC
>JANLTS010000510.1:0-4173 GCA_031363045.1 Hyphomicrobiales bacterium | reverse complement strand
GGTTGCACGAGCCCTTCTCCATGCGGATGCCCCATTCGTCGATCGGCACGCCGTTGGGTTCGCCAGCCGAGCCGGCACCAGCCATCGACAGCCAGGCGTCGGTCATGCGCCAGCCCAGGTCGGGCGCGCGCTTGCCGTAGTCCATGTGGCCATAGACCTTGACGCCATCGATTTCCTTCACGTCCTCGGTGAAGAACTGGGAGATGTCCTCATAGGCCGACCAGTTATCCGGCACGCCGAGGTCATAGCCATACTTGGCCTTGAATTTTTCTTTCAGGTCGGCGCGGTCGAACCAGTCCTTGCGGAACCAGTAGAGATTGGCGAACTGCTGGTCGGGCAGCTGGTAGAGCTTGCCATCCGGACCCGTCGTGAACTGCTTGCCGATGAAGTCATCGAGATCAAGCATCGGGTTGGTGACGTCCTTGCCTTCACCGGCCATCCAGTCGGTCAGATTGACGGCTTGCTGCAGGCGCGAGTGGGTGCCAATCAGATCCGAATCGTTGACATAGATGTCATAGAGATTGCGGTTGGTCTGCATCTGCGTTTGCACCGCCTGGACGACTTCGCCCTCGCCGAGGATCTGGTGGTTCACCTTGATGCCGGTGATTTCCTCGAAGGCCTTGGTCAGAACCGTCGATTCGTAAGTGTGCGTCGGAATGCCTTCCGACAGCGCGTTGATTTCCATGCCCTTGAAGGGCTCGGCGGCCTTGATGAACCATTCCATTTCCTTCAACTGATCGTCCTTCGACAGGCTCGAAGGCTGGAATTCGGAATCGATCCATTTCTTGGCTGCGTCCATATCGGCGAAGCTGGGGCTCGTGAATGCCACGAGCGCCAAGGCTGTCGCCGAAGCCATAAACTTGAGCTTCATTGAGGTCCTCCCTAGTCGGATGAGCGCTGGTTGCTCCAACGCCTGCGACAATTTATCAAACGAAACTAAACGAAGGTCAATAGAAAAATTATGAGCTTATGTTGCAGTGCAAGATTGCGAAAAGCGAAAAAAAGTGAAATCATAGTTTTCGCAAGGACGCTGAGTCATCTTAAGGTTCCAAAAGGAAGTGTTTGAAGCCATGGCGTTATCATGCAGGGGATGAGTCCCCGTCAGCAGCAGATTCTGGCACTCGCCCGGCAGTCCGGCAGTGTTATCGTCGACGATCTGGCCGTGCGTTTCGAAGTCACGCCGCAGACCATTCGCAAGGACCTCAACGAATTGTGCGACGCCAGGCTTCTGGCCCGCACCCATGGCGGTGCCATGCTGTCGTCGGGCGTCGAGAATGTTGCTTACGAAGCTCGGCGGCAGATTGCCACCAGCGAAAAAGTCGTCATCGGCCGGCATGCCGCCAATCTCATTCCCAACAATTGCTCACTGTTCATGAACATCGGCACGACGACCGAAGAAGTGGCGCGCGCCCTTGTCCATCACGAAGGCTTGCTGGTCATCACCAACAACATCCACGTGGCGATGATCCTGATGCCTTGCGCGAAGATCGACGTCATCATGGCGGGCGGCATGTTGCGCAAATCCGATGGCGGCATCGTCGGCGAGGCGGCGGTCGATTTTATCGCCCAGTTCAAAGTCGATCATGCGGTGATCGGCGCATCGGCGATCGACGAAGACGGCGCGATGCTGGATTTCGACTACCGCGAAGTGCGGGTCGCCAAGGCCATCATGAGCAACGCCCGCAACATCATGCTGGTCTCCGATGCCATGAAGTTCACGCGCACGGCACCAGTGCGGATTGGTCACTTGTCGGATGTCGATGTTTTTGTAACAGACAGCGATCCGCCCGAATCGATCGTCGAGCTGTGCCGCCACAATGGCGTGCAGCTTGAGGTCGCAAATGAAGTACGCGATAGCGACAACGCAATGGACGCAGCCGAATGATCTATGACCTCTTCATCATTGGGGGCGGCGTCAATGGCTGCGGCATCGCGCGCGATGCATCTGGCCGTGGACTCAAAGTGTTTCTGGCCGAGCAGGGCGATCTGGCGTCTGGAACATCGTCGGGATCGACCAAGCTCATCCACGGCGGCCTGCGCTATCTCGAGCATTACGAGTTCCGCCTGGTGCGCGAGGCGCTGATCGAGCGGGAGGTTCTTCTTAATGCGGCGCCCCATATCATCTGGCCGCTGCGTTTCGTGCTGCCGCATCATAAGGGCCTGAGGCCGTGGCCAATTCTCCGGCTTGGCCTTTTCCTTTACGATCATCTGGGTGGCCGCAAGATTCTTCCGGCGACCCGCAATGTCGATTTCCGCACCGATCCAGCGGGCCGCCCGTTAAAGGAAGAATTCACCCGCGGTTTCGAATATTCCGACTGCTGGGTGGAGGATGCCCGGCTGGTGGTGCTGAATGCGCGCGCGTCTCAAGACAAAGGCGCTGAAATCCGTACACGGACAAAATGCGTCTCGGCCCGGCGCACCGACGGCGTGTGGGAGCTCACCATCGCCGGTGAGGACGGCGTGGAAGAGAAGATCCGGGCCAGGGCGCTGATCAATTCGGCGGGCCCGTGGGTCAGCCAGGTGCTGGGTGCTGTCGTCGGACGCAACGACCCCGACAAAATCCGCATGGTGAAAGGCAGCCATCTGGTTGTCGATAAGCTCTACGAACATGACCGCTGTTACATTTTCCAGAATGCCGATGGCCGCATCTGCTTTGCCATCCCTTACGAGAAGAACTACACGCTGATCGGCACAACCGACGAGGATCATAAGGGCGATCCCGGTGCGCCGAAAATATCTGAAAGTGAGACAGACTATCTGCTCGCAGCGGTGAGCGAATATTTCAAGCGGCCGGTGACGCGCCAGAATGTGCGCTGGTCGTATGCCGGCATCCGGCCGCTTTATGACGATGGTGCGTCGAAGGCGCAGGAAGCAACACGCGATTACGTGTTGAAACTCGATCATCCACAAGGCGGTGCGCCACTGCTCTCGGTGTTCGGCGGTAAAATCACCACGTTCCGAAAACTCGCCGAATCGGCGCTGGAAAAGATGCAGCCGTTCTTTCCCGGCATTGGAAAACCCTGGACGGCATCGGCATCGCTGCCCGGCGGGGATTTTCCGTTTGCCGAGGTGGAACAGCGCATTGCTGATATGACGCGCAAGTATTCCTTTCTAAGCCCGGCGAACGTGCGGCGCATGTTCAGGGCCTATGGCACCGACGCCGAGAAGATCATCGGCGGCGCCCGCTTTGCCGCAGATTTGGGCAAGAGCTTCGGCCCGCTCACCGAGCGCGAGGTGGAGTGGCTCACAACCAGGGAGTGGGCGCGCAGCGCCGATGACATTCTGTGGCGGCGCTCGAAGCTTGGCCTTCATATGTCTAGTGATGAGCAGGATGCTCTGCGCCAACACTTTACCGCCGGGGCTGGCGTGAAAGAAATGAAACGCGTCGAGGGATAGACATATATGCCGGATCTTATTCTCGCTATCGATCAGGGTACGACGTCGTCGCGGGCCATCGTTTTCGATACGAAACTGAAGCCGCTTGGCACGAGCCAGAAAGAATTCCGTCAATACTTTCCGAAGTCCGGTTGGGTGGAGCATGATCCGGAAGAGATCTGGTCCTCAGTCCTCAACGTCTGCAAGGCGGCGCTGAAGAAGGCCGAGGCTGAGCCGCAGTCCATCAAGGCCATTGGCATTACCAACCAGCGCGAAACCGTTGTGATCTGGAATCGCAAGACGGGAAAGCCCATACACAAGGCCATCGTCTGGCAGGACCGGCGCACGGCGGAGATGTGCGCGCAACTCAAGTCGCAAGGCTTCGAACGTCAGTTCACGGAGAAAACCGGGTTGCTGCTCGATCCGTATTTCTCCGGAACCAAGATCGCCTGGCTGCTCGATAATGTGAAGGGTGCCAGGGGCAAGGCCGAGAAGGGCCAATTGGCCTTCGGCACCATCGACAGCTTCCTCATCTGGCGGCTTACCGGCGGCAAGGTTCACGCCACTGATGCCACCAATGCCTCGCGCACGCTGCTCTATGACATTCACACCGGGCAGTGGGACGAGGACCTGCTGCGAATCCTCAATGTGCCGGCAAGTCTTCTGCCGGAGGTGAAGGACTGCGCTGCAGATTTCGGCATCACCGATGGTGAACTACTCGGTGCGGCGATCCCGATCTGCGGTGTCGCCGGCGATCAGCAGGCCGCCGTCGTCGGCCAGGCTTGTTTTGAACCGGGC
>JANLTS010000486.1:0-1931 GCA_031363045.1 Hyphomicrobiales bacterium | reverse complement strand
CAGTCCCACGGGAACCATCCAGAAGCCAAGCACTGGCAGAAAACCCAATAACCCGCCAATGACCATGACGCCACCCAGCGCCATGCGCGCCACGGGGTGGCCCGGCACACTGAACTTGTATCCGAGCATGTTGATCTGCGGCATTGTTCCCCTGTATCGACTGATCTGTCAGTCCTGTTGCCGGGATATGGGAATGACCAACGCGTCTTTCACCCCCCGTAAATGCCGATCCGACAAAAAGGCTTTACCCCGCCCGAACCCGTCTGCTATAGGCGCCCGGACATTCCCCGATAGCTCAGTTGGTAGAGCATTCGACTGTTAATCGAATTGTCCCTGGTTCGAGTCCAGGTCGGGGAGCCAGTTTTCAAAAACGCGTTCGGAAACACTTCCGGGCGCGTTTTCTTTTCGGGTCTCGACAATCGTTTCCGCAAGCATGTCCAAGGGTTGACGGAAAGTTGCAACCACCTTCCCATCCTCCCAAGTGCAGTTCGATACTAGGAAACTGAGCAAGCGGCGTTTTTCGCGCGGTTCCTGCTTCGCGAACAGCCTTTGGGCGTTGCGAGCGAGTTCGAGCAGCGCGACTCCTTCGGAAAGATAGGATTTGTCCGCGTTCTGATGCCGTTCGATTTCGCGCTGGCAGCGCGCCTGCTCCTCGCGCCACTGGTTCGACATTTTTTCGAAGAAGGCGGTATCGACCAGCCCGTCGAGCTTATCGACATACATCGCATGAATGCGATCGTTCAGCCGCTTCGCTTCAGCCTCATGCCGCTTGATCGCCTCGTCATGCTCGCGGCGCTCGTCGGCGTGGCTGGCGTGCAGCGCATCGCGCAACCATTCCAGCACCTCGTCATCGAATCGAAGCCGCCCGAGCAGTTCAGTGAACTGCGTTTCGAGCACTTCCTCACGGACATATTTGCGGCGGCAGTCGGCGGGCTTGCCCTGGCACTTATCGGCATAGCCGGTGCAGTGGTAATAGACGTAGCGCTCTTTTTTGATCTCGCCGACCACGGCGCAGCCGCAGGCGTGGCAGGCGATGAGCCCTGAGAAGGCGAAATCCCGCCTGCCCTTCTTGGCACCACGCGCGTTGCGCCCGTCCATCACGTCCTGCACCCGTTCCCATAGCTCGGTCGGCACTATGGCCTCGTAGCGGCCCTGATAGGTCTTGCCGTCCCAATCGAAGCGCCCGGTATAGATGCGGTTGCGCAGGATCGCGGCGACGGTGCTTTTCGGAATACGCCCGCCGCTTTTCTTGAAGACAAGGCCAGCCGCCCGCGCCTTCTTCGTGACCTCCTGCGTGGAAACATCGCCCCAAGCATACCATTCGAACATCTTGGCGATGATCGGCGCGGTCTCGTCATCGGGCACGATGATCTTGCGGCCAGCCTTCGCTTTCTGACAGAGATTGGCGCGGGTGAACTTCGTCCGCACCGTCCGCATCGATCTCGACGCTTGTTTTCAAGGGGTTGGCGCGGACGGTTGCGCCGTTCTCGCCCCTCGAAACGTCCGCTGGATTGCCGACCGTCCGCAGGTCTTGGGTTCCGAAGCCATTGCCAGTATTGGGTTTCACCGGATCGACGGACGGCGCGGACGATGCGGACGGTTTCGCCCCTCGGGTTTCTGGCGCGGCAGGTTGTGCGGTCGTGGTGATGCGGATTATCCGCGTCCGCGCCCGGCCCTCGCGCTCGAAACCGATGTCGATACCGACCTTGCGCAGGAAGGTCGCAGCCCGGCGCAACCGGCCTGCAAGCGCCCGAGGGCTATCGGGCCAAGTCTTCGACTTGGCGACGCGCTCGCCTGCCATTTCGGCAAGGGCACCCAGAAGGTCCGAGGCGGTTCCCGTCCACTCCGTCCGCACCTGCATCAAGGCCCGCACGGCGGCGGCAATCGGATCGGCGTCGATCACGCCTTCCACCGCCTCGTCGCGATTGCCG
>JANLTS010000464.1:0-3276 GCA_031363045.1 Hyphomicrobiales bacterium | reverse complement strand
AGCATCAAGGCCGCGCCCCAGCCGTTCGGCTCCAATTGCGAGCGCGCGCATCGGACCGACGACACGCCGTGCCGTCCACCATGCCACCAGCATGACGGCCATCGCCATCAACAGTAACGGCAACAGGGCATGTGGCGACAGTTGCAGGCCGGGACGGTGGAACATCGTGCGGACATTCAGCCAATCTCCTCCGACCAGGCGGATTGAAAGTGTCAGCTCGACGGCTTCAGTTCGTCCCGCCATCATGGCATCGTGCATCGGTCGCATTGCCGCAGGCATACCGTCTGGCATCGGCACCGACGTGATGGAAAGGGCATGCACATCAGCATGGACTTCACGTTCCGGTTCACCGAGGATCTGCCGGATCTGGTCTAGAACCCAGTCCGCTTCGGCACTATCATGCAGTGCCTCCGGCTCAGGCCCCGCTTCGAACCTGACCAATGGCGAATCTGCCGCTCGCAGGATCGAGGGGCGCAGATCGGTGGGGGCGTCGTCCAGGAGCAAGACCACATTTGCTGCGCGCCCTGCCGCCTCCAGCGCCAATGCTGCCCGCACCGCGCGATTGCGTTCGTCGGTAAACAACAACAGGCCAAGCCCCTGCGTGACGCACAGTGCCAAAAGCAGCATGGCCAGCAACTGCCCCCCCAACGACTGCGGAATCAATCTGCGCAGAAGAGAAAGCCATCCGTTCACGGCAACTCCCTTACATCGGTGGCGAGGCTGTAACCACCGCCCCAAACGGTGGCGATCAGCGCTGGCTTGGCAGGATCGGTTTCGATCTTGCGGCGCAATCGGCTAATCTGGTTGTCGATGGTGCGGTCAAACACCTGCGCCGCACGGCCCGAGGTCAAATCCAGCAATTGCTCGCGGCTCAGCACGAAGCGTGGCCGTTCCAGGAACACTGTCAGCAAACGAAATTCGGCAGTGGTCAGCGCGACTTCGACGCCATCGGTATCGCTCAAGGTGCGGCGGTCGGTATCGAGCACCCAGCGGTCAAATGCCAACTTGCGTCCGGCAAGATTCCCGCCCGGCACTTCTGCGCGGTTGGACCGGCGCAGGATCGCCTTGATCCGGGCTAGTAGCTCGCGCGGATTGAAGGGTTTAGGCAGATAGTCATCTGCTCCGACCTCCAGCCCCACGATGCGGTTGGTTTCATCGCCCAAGGCGGTCAGCATCAGAATCGGGATGCCGCCCTTCGCGTGCAAGCGGCGGCAAACTGATAGGCCGTCTTCGCCCGGCATCATCACGTCCAACACAATCAGATCGAATTGTCCCACGTTCATCGCCGCGTCCATCGCCACGGCGTCTGTGGCAGAAGTTGCCCGCATCCCGTTCTTTTCGAGATACTTCACCAGCGCATCGCGAATCTCGCGGTGGTCATCGACAATCAAGATATGGGGCGGATGGGTCATCAGAACGTCTCCTGACGATGAGCCTAGCTGAATCTGTGGCGAGCGCGGACAGAAGATTGTCGCAAACTATCTCCAAAGCAATGCCTGCGACAGTTTGATACAAATCACCATTCCGCCTGACAAACCTGTGTGACAACTACAACCTAGATTCACTTGAACGCAATCCAATTCAGGAGAGACGGAATGAAACGCACTACAAAACTCGCCCTCGCAGCAGTTGCCATTCTTGGCCTTGCCGCTGTTGCGGTGCCGGCCATCGCCCAGCAGGGCCAAATGAAGCACGGCGCAATGATGGGAGGGCATGACGGCATGATGGGTGGCGGAATGGGCATGATGATGGGTGGGGCCCAGCACCACGCCATGACCGCATTCGATACCAACAAGGATGGCACGCTCAGCCCCGACGAAGTGACTGCGGGCATTCAGGCAGAACTCAAATCCTATGACAAGGACGCCAACGGCACGCTTTCGCTGGAAGAATTCGCGGTGATGCACACGGCTCATACCAGACCGATGACAGTGCGGGCCTTCCAGATGCACGACGCCGACGGCGACGCGCAGGTGACTGAAGCTGAAATGGCCGAAATGGCCACGATGATGCAAAGCCATATGGGCGGACAGCAGGATGGCATGCCGGACATGGGTAAGGGCATGATGGGCGACGACTGACACGGGCTTTGGTCTCCGCCAACCGGGCCTGACGCCAGTTGGCGGAGACAACGCCGTCACAAATCAGGAGAAACCGATGATGAACGACTACGGTATGGGTTTTGGCATGGGATTCGGCTGGCTCTGGATGATCGTCATCCTTGTCCTGGTCGGCCTCGCCATCGCAGCGCTGGTCAAATACCTGCGCAAATAGGATGAAGGATGAACCAATGGATTACACAATTAACCGCCTGATCGCCGATACGGATTTTGAAGCGATTGACGGCCGTACCCGTACGGCTCTGGCAGCGCACGGATTTGGTGTCCTGACCGAAATCGACGTGAAGGCGACGATGAAGAAGAAGCTGGATGTGGACATGCCGCGCTACCGCATCCTCGGCGCATGCAATCCGAAAATGGCGCATCAGGCTATCGGATTAGAACCGCGCGTTGGCGCGATGTTGCCGTGTAATGTGATCCTGCGCGAGGTGACGGGTGGAGTTGAGGTCAGCGCGATCGATCCAGTGGCCTCGATGCAGGCGATCAACAATTCGGCTTTGCATGCGGTTGCAGGCCAAGTGCGTGAACTGTTAGCTAAGGCAGTTGCCGCGATCTGATTGGCAGTACCACGCTACAATCAGGGCTTCTGCTTTGCCCCTCGCGAGGGCGGCAGACGCTAGCGTTAAAACCGCAAGGACTGTCGCAAACACTTAATACGTTCTGATCCAGCAAACATTTACCGCTATCATTGGTAACCCTCGCTAAGCGCTAGGCATTTGTCCTGCGCGTGGCGAAACAGCGAAAATGTAATCTCGGCTAGCAAATTGAGCCTGGCTCATGGATCGGTTCTGACAACACGCGCTTCTCGACCGGTTCGGTCCGGACACCGACGCAGTGAAACTTTTTTCGACGCTCCCCTTGACGATGGCTGGATTGCTGATGCCATGCCACCAACGGTATATTTTCCAATGAGGAACCTTTTAGCAATGATTGGAGTTATCGCTGTGGCGAAGACTATGGGGAGACCAAGATGAGCGGTAGAATCATAAATTAGACGGTACTCGTCCCAACAATAGGCGCATATGAAGCAAGGCTACATCTGAGATTGGAATTCGGTGGCAGCCCACCCCAAAATGCTGCTGTCCGTTTCAATATGTAAGCTATCAGAAGTATTAAGGGCAAAGGGATCGAATTTCAGGCCAGATGCTTCGCCGAG
>JANLTS010000422.1:0-10938 GCA_031363045.1 Hyphomicrobiales bacterium | reverse complement strand
CCATCCTCATCATCGGGGCGGGGCCGATCATCATCGGCCAGGCCTGCGAGTTCGATTATTCCGGATCGGTCATGATCGTCGCCGGATTGGAATTGACGAGGATGATGCGATAGCCCTCGGCTTTCAGCGCCTTGCAGGCTTGCGTTCCGGAATAATCGAACTCGCAGGCCTGGCCGATGATGATCGGCCCCGCCCCGATGATGAGGATGGATTTGATGTCTGTCCGCTTGGGCATGTGGGGAAACCTGAATTTTGGTCTCACTACACAATGGGGCGGGAGATTCCAAGCGAAACCCGGCGGAGAAGGCTAAACCCGCAGGCCTGTGGAAAGGTTGGCGTTGCGGCTGGCGATCATTTTTACAGCGCCAACAAAAAGAAGCGAAATGGCGGGATCTGCCGGCCAGCAGGAACGGAGACACGCTGGCCGCCGCCATTTCGCAGTCGCTGGAGGCCGCAGGGAGGGGGAAAGGCCTCAGTCCATGTGTCGAGTGTCGGCGAGGCGCCGCATGGTTGTCGTCATTCAAATGGATGAGGCTTGGGGAACATGCCAACGCCCAGCAATCTTGACGTCAATCATCCAATTGAATGACGCCTTCCCTCCAAACAACGACTATTCAGTGAATGGGGCCGAATGCAACTTGGAAGCGGAACTTCATCATGAAGGGCTTTACAGAATCGCGCGGCATTTGTCTTCAGCAAGGCTTCGATTCAACAACGAGACAGTTCATTGAACGCCTGGTCCGGCATCCTTTCCTGGAGGCCAGCGGATCAACGGCGAAACCAATCCCGGGACCGCAAAGTCTGGTGGTGGACATCAAATTTGTCGAGACTCCGGCTGCGAAACCGGTGCGCAAGGCAGTAAGCAAACCTGCCACGTCGCGCAAGGTGGCCTAATCCTGAAGACTGGCCTGATCGGTTTTGGTGCTGAAACACTTCACCTGTTTGAAGGCGATGCAGTCACCAGATGAGCACATCTGCCCTGAATCAACCCGGCGGCTCATGGCCGAGGGTTCGCGTTGGAAGATCATCGCCTTGTCGTAACCCTGAAACTTGCAGAAGGCATCGGCGGCGGGCTTGCCGCAGGAGCCGGTGCCAAGGCACGCATCGACGCGCGCGCCTTCGATTTCCGGCAGGAAGAAGTTGCGAACACCCGCTTCGGCTGACGCGGGCAGCATCAGGCCAAGCACAATCAGGCTGAAGACGGTTTTGCGCATGGCGGTTGTCGGCCCTGGTGTCAGACGTCGATGCAGCGGTTGGCGCTGCAGGGTTCAACCGAGATTTGACCGGCCAGTGGCCAGGCTTGGTTCTTCTCGATCACCGTGATGTTGGCGGGGTTGGCCACAACAGCTGCTGGCACGTCCTGGCTGGCACCGGCAAAGGCTCCGGCCGACAGGAACATGACACTCAAGATCAGCGATGTGGTCAGGGTCTTCATTTTGCTCTCCTCCTAAGAGAACGTTCAGCGATGACTTAAGTTGCATCTGGCGGCTGGAACCCATGCTGAATGGGTCATTCATCTGGCGTTTAGAATTGGGCTTGGGGAAAATGGACCCCGGGGATTGGCCGGGGTCCTTAAGTTCGGGCGGTATCAGTTTGCAGGGGATGGGCCGCCCGGGGGGGAAACTCAAACTTGGGGTGTCAAACCTGGGTGTCGGAACAGTCCTCAGTCTGGCATTCCTCTACTGTGAGGGGGCCGACCAGTGGCCAGGCCTGATTCTTTTCGATCACGGTCAGATTGGCGGCGCGCGGATCAATCGCGGTGCGGTGTTCTGGCGCGATGGCGGCGATGGCGGTGGCGGCCGAACCCATCACGATCAGAACAAATAAGGTGTAGCGTTTCATCTTTCGTCTCCCGGCGGGTGCCGATTGTGTCCCGGCGCCTCTTGATGTGGTGCGTTTCTAAATCCACACCCATCACAATGATGTAACGCAGGTCACACTCATTCGTTCCTCTGTAAAAAAAATTACAGCTGAAACGATCGTTACAGAGCCGCAGGCAGGGGGCCAATCCATGAAAAAAGCCCCGGACGTGGGGTCCGGGGCTTCAGGTGCAGGCAGCGTTTGCAGGGGATGGGGGGAAGTACTGCCTGGGGATAGCAAAAAGATCGTGACCGGAGCGCGGAATTTCAAGCACTGAGAGAGGGGGCTGTTATCAGGACCTTGGCCCCACGCTCCGGTCTGTCTGGCGTCGCCGCCCGACATTGGTGAATCTGGTTCAGCTCTGCACGTCGGAACAATCCTCCACGGCGCATTCCTCGACGGTGATCGGGCCTATCACCGGGAAGGGGCTGTTCTTCTGGACGACGGTGACATTGGCGGTGGCCTGGACGATCCCGGTCGCGGCGGGCTGCACGGCGGCAATCGCGGTGGCGGCGGTGGCGATGATCGTCAGGGCGATGAAGGTGTAGCGGACCATGTGGTGTCTCCCTCTCCTAAAGTCTCGATGATGAAGCGACATTAGGAGGCTCGGGCAGAACCCAGACTGAATGCGCCGTTCATCTGGCGTTTATCTAGGGTCAGACTTGTCCGGCTCTGGGACGGCGGTGTTACCGTTTTGTGGAAGCCTGTGGTAAAGTTGCGGCAATTGCGGCAGCTGCCACAATTACCGACGGCACGTTGGCCGGCTATGCGGTCTGCGGAGACGGCGGTTGTGCAGGTAACTATTGCGTTTGCTGACTGTTCGTTGCCTATTCAACGCAATTTCGGAGGACTGAGAATGCGCGGTCTTTTCGTGCTACCGCTTCTCGCGATCACATTGGCTGCCCCTCTCGCCCAAGCCCAGGTTCCTGGCCCCGGGCGAAGCGTCGATGGCGTGGCAGCCAAGGCGCCACCGGCGCGGCCCGCCGTCAAGCGCGGCGCCAACTACATGGGCTTTTCCGAAAAATTCAATCGCTACTACACGGACGCTACCTGGACGGCCTTGAAGACCGTCTATGTCAGTCCGAACGGCAATGGCAGCGGTGCCACCCGCCAGACGCCAGCCGCTCCGAGTGCCGCCATTGCGGCGGCGCGCGCCGGCAGCCTGATTTACTTTCTGCGCGGCCAATACCCGGCTTGCTATGAGTTCTCCAAACCGAACAGCGGCACCTATGCCAACCCGGTCGTGCTTTTCGGTGAACGCAATCCGAACGAGTCGCTTGGCGTGTCGTTGAATTGCTGCACCACCGGGCGGGCGTCGTGTTTCAACTTCGAGGCCGCAAACTACATTGCGGCCGATGGCTTCGAACTCATCGGCGGCAACTATGGCGTGCGCGCGGTCGGCGCGGATTATGCGGCCAGCCAGCACTCGCGCGGCATCGCCGTCATCAACTCGAACGGCCACGACCAGGAGCGCGACCCCTTCTTCACTGGCCAGTCGGACTGGGCCGTCTTCGAGGGCAACACCGCGCATGGCGCCAAGGACGGCGACGGCCACGGCATCTACATCAGCAACGGCAGTGACTGGAACATCGTCCGTTACAACGAGACCTATTCGAATGCCTCGAGCGATTTTCAGATCAACGCCGATCCGCTCTCCACCTGCGCCGATGTTGGCATCCCGTTCGACGACCCGGGCTGTGACGCCTATGCCGGCACAGGCGAGGGTGGCCGTGGCGCCAGTGATTATTTCCTCGTGGACTCCAACTATTTCCACCACAGCGAGGTCGGGCCGAACTTCACGAGCGTGCGCCGGAGCATCATCCGCAACAATATTTTTGGGCCGCAGACCCGGCACAACGTGTCCTTCTGGCAGGAGACGGACAACCCCGGGCTCGGCTCGAGCGACAACAAAATCGTCCACAACCTGTTCATCACCACCGAGCGTCACGGCGTACAGTTCAGCGCAAACTCGACGCGCAACGAGTTTGCCAACAATGTTCTCTTGGGTGTTCAAGTAAACGGCGGGAAGGCCACGGCCAATCCGGCGGCGTTGCTGATGGAAGTCGACAACACGGTTGGCGGAAATGTCTATACTTCGAACCTCTACGTATCGGGCCAGCTTGAGGGGCGCGTGCCGAATGCGCAGGAATTTGTGCGGCCGGGCTTCTCAGCGCTGTGGTACAGGCGTTTTCCCGTGGCGCTGAACCACAATCCCAACGATTTCAGGCCGACGGCGAATGCGCCGTTTCTTGAAATGGGAACGCTCTCGCCCCATGCGCGCCGTGACCGAAACAATGTGCTGCGTTCCGGCAAGGTCGACCTCGGGCCGATCGAAGTGCCATGATGCGTATCCCCAATCAGCAAACCCTTGCCTCTGAGAGGATCGTGCGAAACATGCCAGTCAGGTTTGCGACTTTCGCCATGTCGTTAATCCTCGGTTCGATACTTTCCGGGGAGGGCGTGGCGGCGGTACCGCACGCTGTGAAGGTCGCTCGCACGCAGGCGATCCCGGCTTGCACCCGGTTCGTGGACGCGGCGGCCGCTGTCGGAGGTACGGGCACGGTGGCCCGCCCCTTCAAGACCATTGCCACCGCTATCGCTTCAGCGCCAGCTGCCTCGATCATCTGCGTCGCACAAGGCGTCTACCGGGAGAGACTTCGACCTGGCAACAAGCCCTTCACGCTCGCTGGGGGCTTCCAGCGCGGCAAGGCCTTCAAGGTGCGCGACTCCGCGCTCTATGTCTCCAAAGCCCAGGGGAATGGTACCGGATCGTTCATCCGCATCGAGGACCCAGGACCGACCGGCACCCAGTTGACCGCTATCGACGGCTTTGAGATCACCGGCTACTCGCAGGCGATCTACCGCGACTTTTATGTCTCACAGCGCTTCGACATCACCAACAATAACATTCATGACAATGTGTGTGAGCAGCCTTCCCTCGCCGGCGCTGGCTTCGCGCTGAGCAATGTCTCCGGCACGATCCGCGGCAACGTTCTGCTGCGCAATCGCTGCGACCGCGGCGGGGCGGGCTTCCTGAACGACTCCCTCAACGAAAACAACGTCTCGTTCCTGAACAACCGCGTCGAGAAGAACGCTGGAACGGAACCGGCCACGTCGCACGGCGGCGCCCTCTACTTTTTCACGAACAGGCTGAGGATCACCGGCAACGAAATCATCGAGAACACCGTGACCGGCTATGGCGGGGGCCTCTTCGTCGGCGCCTACACGCCCGGCGGCCAGTTCACCAATGCCCGGATGAGCTGGAACGTCTATCGCGGCAACCGCGCCGGCGGCTCTGGCGGCGGCTTCTTCTGTGACGACGGGGCGAACTGCGCGAGCGAGCACGAGATCTACGACGGCAATTGCGGCGGCAACATCTATGTCGACGGCGGCTCCGACGGCAGCGGGCCGACCGTCGCCAAGTTCAATCACGTGACCAGCGTCAACGGCCGGGCCGTCGGCTGCGGCGCCGCCGGCGCCGGCGTGCGGATCGACAAGGCTAGCCTCGTGGCCGACACATATTCCTTCAACAACGCGATCTTCTGGGGCAACGCGGCAGGCTCCGATTTCTCCGTCTCGTGCGAACGGGGATGCGCGAGCGCCCGGATCACCGTCACGTATTCGATGGTGCAGAAGCAATACGTCAACAACGGCGGCTTGATAATTACCTTCGGAGCCGGGATCGTGGCGCCGAAAAATCCGCTCTTCGTCGCGCCGGCCAGCTGCGACTTTCACCTGAAATCGAAGGTTGGCCACTTTACGCCGGCAGGCTTGGTACTCGACACCGTGTCGAGCCCGGCGCTCGCCAAGGCCAACCCGGCCGGAGCGTCGAACCTGGACCCGGCCTGCGCCGGAAACCGAAGCGAGCTTGGCGCCTACGGCAACAGCGCGGAAGCCTCCTGCGCTCCGTAGACAGACACAACTGGCTGCAGTAGGTCACCCGCTGGCAAGAGGTGTCGCGCCTCTGAACTCTGCGGTTAACTCGGTTGCGTTACTGCGGGCCGCGCGGACCGCGCATTGGGGCGCCTTCGATCTTCTTCGGCATCGGCAGCAGGCCTTCGCGCTGCAGCTTCTTGCGCTGCAGCTTGCGGGCCCGGCGCACCGCCTCGGCCTTTTCGCGAACCTTCTTCTCCGACGGCTTCTCATAGGCGCCGCGCAGTTTCATCTCGCGGAAAATCCCCTCGCGCTGCATCTTTTTCTTCAGCACTTTCAGGGCTTGATCGACATTGTTGTCACGAACTACGACTTGCAAGTGATACCTCAGGGATCGGGAGACAGGTTTAGTTTGGGCTCAGAGGCCCATGACGGGCTTCAGACGTGGGCGGCGGGTTAGCACAGGTTTTCAGGCCTGTCGAGGGGTCAGGCGGTTGTAATGGCCCATTTTGCGGCCACGCCGGGCTTCAGCCTTGCCATAAAGGTGAAGGCGGACGTCGGGATCGGTCGCAAGGTCCCGCCACTGGCCCACGTCATCGCCAAGCAGGTTGGTCATCACCACGTCGCAATGGCGGAAGGTGGAGCCCAGCGGCCAGCCGCAGATGGCGCGGATATGCTGCTCGAATTGCGAAATGCAGCAGGCGTCCATCGTCCAGTGGCCGGAATTGTGGACGCGCGGTGCAATCTCGTTGACGATGAGTTCCTCGCCCGCCACGAACATCTCGATGCCGATGACGCCGACATAATCCAGCGCTGCGATGATTTTTTGGCCGATGTCGCGGGCCTTGTCGGCGACGGCGGGGCAGATGTCGGCGGGCACCGCCGCGGTCTTGAGGATGTGGTGCTCGTGGAAGTTCTCGGGCACATCGTAGACGGCAATCGCGCCATCCCAGCCACGCGCCGCGATGACCGAAACTTCCTTGTCGAATGCCACGAAGCCCTCGAGGATGGCTGGCGACTGGCCGATTTCGGCGAAGGCCGCTGCCGCCGACTTGTCACCATCGATACGGGTCTGGCCCTTGCCGTCATACCCGAAGCGCCGGGTCTTGAGAATCGACGGCCTGCCGATCACCGCCACGGCGGCCTCAAGGTCTGCCATGCTGCCGACTGCTGCGAAGGGCGCTACCGGAATGCTGAGGCTGGCGATGAAGGTCTTTTCCGCCACCCGGTCCTGGGCGGTCTCAAGAGCGGTAACACCCGGTGCCACTGGGACGAGGTTGGCGAGGAAGCTGGCGGTTGATGCGGGAACGTTCTCGAATTCATAGGTGACGACATCAACCGCCGCCGCAAAGCTCGCCAGTGCCGAGTTATCGGTATAGGCGGCCACCGTCCGGGCGGCGGCAACATGGAAGGCCGGACTGTCAGCCTCGGGGGCGAAGATGTGGCACCTAATGCCCAAGGGGGCGGCGGCCAGCGCCAGCATGCGGGCGAGTTGCCCGCCACCGAGGATGCCGACGGTTGAACCGGGGGCTAAGGCGTTTTGAAGGCGCTTCACGCGTCATCCTTCGGGATATCCGCCACGCTGGCCGTCTGGGCGGCGCGCCAGGCATCGAGACGGGTGGCCAGGGCGTCGTCGGACAGCGACAGGACACTGGCGGCGAGGAGTGCTGCATTGATGGCGCCGGGCTTGCCGATGGCAAGTGTTCCCACCGGAATGCCGCCCGGCATCTGGACGATCGACAACAGCGAATCCTGGCCCGACAGGGCCTTCGATTCGATTGGCACACCGAACACCGGCAGGCTGGTCATGGCCGCCGTCATGCCGGGCAGATGCGCCGCACCGCCCGCCCCGGCGATGATGACTTTGACGCCGCGCGCCCGTGCGCCCGTAGCGAAATCATAAAGGCGCTGCGGGGTGCGGTGGGCGGAGACGATGCGATCGTCATGGGCCAAGCCCAGCTCATCGAGGGTCGCGGCGGCATGTTTCATGGTGGCCCAGTCCGACTGGCTGCCCATGATGATGGCGATTGGCGGAGTTTTAACAGTCACGGGCGGTTCAGTCCTCAGGCAATGATATCGGGGATGATCATGGCTTCGACGCGCTGGATCTTGTCCTTGATGTCGAGCTTCATCTTCTTCAGGCGGCGCAGTTGCAACTGGTCACTCGTTCCAGTCTGTTCGAGCGACACGATGGCCATGTCAAGGTCACGATGCTGCTGGATGAGAAGTTGCAATTGCGAGCGCAATTGCAGCTCCTGCAGCATATCCAGCTTTGGCATCGGCGCCGTCCCCCGGGTTGTCGATTAAAGATTCTGTAATTCTTCACTAAAGCCCTTTGCAAGGGTTCGACAAGCCCCCAAGTCTATGGCATCATCAAGCTGTCATATAGACATGAGCGGAGGATTGCATGAGTCTTCAAGCGCACCTGGGTGAACTCCACGCCAAGCATCGGGCTCTCGAGTTCGAACTGGCCGAGGCCATCAACCATCCGGCATCAAGCGACGCCGAAATCGCCGAACTCAAGCGCAAGAAACTCCGGCTCAAAGACGAAATCACCAGACTGGAACAACAACAAGCCGCCTGATCGGCCTTCGCGCCAATCCACCCCGCCTCATTTCAGGGGCGGGCGGCGGCTGGTCCAGCCAGCAGCATTCTCATAGGCATAGGCGGCGCGCAGTACCGTGCGGTCGTCAAACATGCGGCCAACGATGTGCAGGCCCGCCGGCAAGCCGTCCTTGGTGAAGCCGCAGGGCACGCTGGCCGCTGGCTGCTGGGTCAGGTTGAAGGGATAGCTGAAGGGCGTCCAGTTCACCCATTTGCCGCTCGGGTCAGTGGAGGCGGGCGCAAGCTTTCCAGCCTCGAAGGCCGGAATGGGCAGGGTTGGCGTCACCAGCAGGTCATAATTCTCCATGAATTGACGCATGTGTGAACCCAGAAGCCCGCGCTGCTTCACCGCCCCCGCGTAGTCATCGAGCGAGATTGACATCGATTGCTCGACGACATCGGCCAGCGCCGGATCGAGCAGCTTCTTCTGTTCCGGCGACAGGTGGCCCAGAGCGGCGCGTGCCCCCGCCCACCACAGAATGCGAAAGCACGGTGCCGGATCGGCAAAGCCCGGATCGACAGGCTCGACATGCGCACCAAGCCGCTCCAGCAGCCGCACCGCGTCATCAACGAGTTCGGCGATCTCCGAATCGACATCGGCATAGCCCAGCGTCGGGCTGAAGGCGATGCGCAGGCCCTTGATGCCCTTCTTGAGCTTCTCGGTGTAGTCAACGCCGTCGTAAGGAAGAGAATGCCAGTCGCGGGCATCGGGCTGGGTGATGACATTCATCATCAGGGCCGAATCTTCCACGTCACGGGTCATCGGCCCGACATGGGCGACGGTGCCAAACGGCGACAGGGGATAGGCCGGCACCCGGCCAAACGACGGCTTCAACCCGAAAATACCCGCAAAGCCCGCCGGAATGCGGATCGAGCCGCCGCCATCGGTGCCGAGCGTCAACGGCGCGTAGCCGGCAGCTGCCGCCGCCGAAGACCCACCCGATGAGCCGCCGGGTGTCCGCGTCACATCCCACGGATTGCGGGTGATGCCGGTCAGCGGCGAATCGGTCACACCCTTCCAGCCGAATTCCGGCGTCGTGGTGGACCCTAAAAACACCGCCCCGCATTCGCGCAACCGGGCGACGCTCGGCGCATCCTGGTCCCAGGCCTGGTCGGGGCTGACGGTTTTGGAGCCGCGCAAGGTCGGCCAGCCCTTGACCAGCAGCAGGTCCTTGATCAGCGCCGGAACGCCATCGACGGGGCCTTGTGGTTCCCCCCGCAGCCAACGCTTTTCGCTCAGCCGCGCCGCATCAAGCGCCTCCGCCCGGCGGATTTCCACCATGGCGTTGAGCGCCGGCTCATGGCGCTCAATCTGGGCGAGGCAGGCCTTGGCCACGTCCACAGGCGAGAACTTCTTCTTGGCATAGCCCTTGACGAGCTTCGTGGCGGATTTCCAGTTGAGATCGCTCATCGGCGGGGTCTCCGGGAGAGTGATGAACCTTAAGACGGGCTACGGGCGAGTTTCAGGGCGTCGCGGTATTGCGGCAGAAGATCGGCGTTGGTGGCGAGGATGTTGCCGGTGTCCATCGGGTTCTGGTCGCTGTCGGGATCGGTAATGAAGCCACCGGCCTCTTTCACCAGCAATATGCCCGCCGCAATATCCCACGGGTGGACATTGCGGACGATCGCCGCATCGAAGCGGCCCGCCGCCACATAGGCCAGCGACAGGGCGGCCGAGCCAGTGCCGCGAATGCCGACAACCTTGCCCTGGAACACCGAAAGCTCGGCCCGCGACAGCGCATGGTCCTTGCCGCCACGATGCGGCATCTCATAGCTCACCAGCGTATCGTGAATGTCGCGGCGCTGGGCAATGCGCAGGCGGCGGTTGTTCAGAAACGCGCCGGAGCCCTTTTCGGCCATGAACATTTCATCCGACACTGGATTATAGGTGATGGCGGCGACCAGCTCGCCCTTGCGCTCAAGCGCCAGGGTGATGGCGAAATACGGCACCGAATGCATGAAGTTCATGGTGCCGTCGATGGGATCGATGATGAAGCGGTGATCGGGATCGGTGCCCGCAACGACGCCCGTCTCCTCGGTCAGGAAGGCATAGCCGGGGCGGGCCTTGCTCAGCTCCTCGCGGAGGATCTTGTCGCAGCGCTTGTCAGCGGCGGTGACATAATCGCCAGGGGCTTTTTGCGACACCTGGAGATTGGCAAGCTCGCCATAATCGCGCTGCACAGCGCGGGCCGCCTTGCGCACGGCGGCTGTCATGACGGTGAGAACGGGTGACGACACGGGGGTGATTTCCTTGAATTCTGCGGGTGCGGCGGGGGATAGCAGGATTGGCGGGGCAGGGGAAGCGATGGCGGTTGGGGGGCGGCGGGCCGTCGCAATCACTGCGCACGATCAGTCACGGCAAGGAAACTCTACAGTCATTCAACTTCCCCTCCGCCCTTTCGTCATCGTCCCTCCATCCCCACTCTGTCCGTCATCCCGGCGAAAGCCGGGACCCAGCTTCCTCCGACAGCGCACCAATTTCTGGTGGATCGACGGCGAGTTGAGTGCACAGGACTGGAACCCGGAACCTGCGAGCAACGGTTCTAGAGCGTCGCGCTGTCAGGTTGAATCGAATTGGGATTCGCAAATCAGTTGCGATGT
>JANLTS010000304.1:0-4930 GCA_031363045.1 Hyphomicrobiales bacterium | reverse complement strand
ATGGGGTCCGTGTGACGACTGGTGCTGCCAGCTTGTGTGAGGCTGCATTTGCCAGTTTCACGTAGAGGCTTCTGTGGTTGCCGCCCATGATGCAAGAAGTTTCAAAACCGATGTGGCCTGTGATCGAGTGCGGTCTTCTGTAAGGCCTGTAAATGCGGCATTTTCAGAAGCCGCTGGCCGGTATGGTGATCTGCGGATCAGGTCCAAATCTGACTCTCGAGCTGCAATGCTCACGACTCTAAACTGGTTTTCCCGATCCAGATCTGTTCGATCATTTTGCCCATTCGGGTCGTCGCCTTCTCACGCCCCCTTTATCCGGCGTCAGGCCGTTTCTGCGACATGTCGATCATGCCGCCACAGCCTGCGCCGGAACTCGATAATCCTCATTTTTCGTCATCAAGGCCCAGATCGTCCGCGCCATCTTGTTTGCCAGCGCGACCGCCACAAGCATACTCGGCTTTCACGCTACCATGCGCGCCAGCCATGAAGATTCCGGGATCGACTTCCGACCCAGCCAGTTCAGCCGCGACATCGCGCCGATAATCAGCAGTTTGCGGATGTCAGACTGACCTGCCTTGGATATTCGCCCGAGCCGTTCCTTGCCGCCGGAGGAGAATTGGCGTGGGACCAGGCCGAGCCATGCGGCAAAATCGCGCCCGCACCGGAAGTTCTCCATCGGCGGGGCAAAGGCTTCGACGGCCAACGCGGTCAATGGACCAACGCCCGGGATTGTCTGCAACCGCCGCGCCGTGTCAGCCTCACCCGCCAGCGTCTTGATCTTCGCAGTCCGTGCATTGATGCGCGTCGTCTGCTCGGCAATCTGGTCCAGCAACTCCGCGCATTCCTCGCGCATCAAATCGGGCAAATCGCTACTGTGCGCATCCAGTATCTCGGCAATGCGCTTGATCTGATGAATCCCCTGCGGAACGGCATGGCCATATTCATAGAGGCAGGCCCTCAGGGCGTTGACCAGTTCGGTGCGCTGGTGGACGAGCCGTTCTCGGGCGCGAAACAAAATTGCCCTGCCTTGTTGCTCTGCAGTCTTCGGCTCAACGAAGCGCATTTCAGGCCGCTGGGCCGCGGTCACGATCGCCTCGGCGTCTGCTGCATCGTTCTTCTGGCGCTTCACAAATGGTTTTACGTAATGCGGCGCAATCAGCTTCACCTCATGACCAAGCCGAATCATCTCGCGGGCCCAGCAATGCGCGCTGCCGCAGGCCTCCATCACCAACACCGCGGGTGGCTGCTCGGCCAGGAACTTGGAGAAGATCTGCCGCGACAGCTTCTTGCGGTACTGCAACTGCCCAGTCATCGAGGCCGCGTGCAGCTGGAAAACATTCTTTGCCAGGTCCACCCCGATCATCGTATTTTTCGTCATGGTTGCCGTCCTTTCCACTCAGTGGCTGTAAACACCACCTTCTTGGCACATTGCGATGCCGTCTGGGGAAGGCGGCAACCACCCCATCTGTCCCGAAAAATATTGAATCAGGTCATTGACTGTCTGGCCATCCTTTACCTTTCGAACCGACTTCCATTGCGGGGTCCAGATGCCCGCGAAGAACGCCAGGGGCCGGGTGTAATCTCAGGCAAACCAAACCGGGGGCCGGGAGCCATCGGGCAATATTTCGCTTTCCGAGAAACTGGTGAAGGGCAACACGCAACGGCTTTCCTGCCCCAGCCATCGCCGCCAACGGGGTGAAGCGATGTTGCGCACGTTGGTGATGCCTGGTTCGGAATTGGGGCCCTTGAGTATGCCCGGTTGGGGGGCTATTCAACCGGGTTGAAATATTCTCGCATTACTACATAGACAACACGCTGAACTATATCGCCAACTTGGACAACCTTGGAATTCCGCTGTTCCCCCTTTCCGGCACCGACGATGTGAACGTGGCACTGCTCTATCTCGGCACGTCTGCCATGACATTCGGGGCTTCCGATCTCGAAATCACTTTCATCACGAGGAATTGATGCGCGCGTTTTCTGCCCTTCTTCTCGCCCTTCTGGTGCATGGCTGCTCCGGCCACGCGATGGCCCAGACACAGCACAACCACGGCTCCGGCACTGCAAGGCTCGATCCGCACATTCGGCCCTATCAGCAGCAGGTGCCAGTCTACCCGACGATCCCGACACCTAACACGAGTGCTCCGGGCGAACTGTTTGACGTTGACCCATCAACCACCTGGTTGCCGAAACTCGGTACCGGGACATACCTGATCCCTGGCGGTAACCCTGCGGCCTTCGCGTGGGAGCCGCCGAATATCCCGTCTAACTTCAATGTTGGGGCGTGGTCGGTCACTGGGTACAACAAAAGCGCGGCAGGCGGCGAGGCGAAGTTCCGGACGCACTGCAACTATTCTCATCACGCCTACGAAGATCCGATCATCTATCCGGGGCAGAAGAAGGTCTCGCATCTGCATACGTTCTTCGGCAATAACACGATGAACGGCAACTCAACGTATGAGCAGTTGCGCAAGAGCTACAATACCGTTGTGGATGGCCGTGTCGGAACATCAACCTGCGCGGGCGGTCCAATCAACAACTCCGGCTACTGGTATCCGGCAGTCCTCAAAGACAACGCCATTGGCGACGGCAGGACGATGATCGTCAAGCCGGGTGTTGCAGTCGTTTATTACAACATCCAGACCGTAAACAGCGACCGGACGATCCGCATTCCGCGCGGGCTTAACTTTGTGTTCGGGGTTCGCCCTGATGACGTCACCAACTCCATTCGCATTGCGGAAGTCAATGCTGCTAATACCGCCTCGAACGCGGCGGGCGGACGGTCCAGCTACATTGTGCCGGACGCTTATGATGGTGCAGGCTTCGCGGGCTGGCATTGCGTGAATGACGTGACGCCATACAACGGGAACTATGTAAATTCGCCCCGCGCCGGGCAGTATCAGCCGTACCTGCGCAACCTTGATGGCACGGCAACGCTCGACTGCCCCTCGACGGCTACAAGCTACATGGTAGCATCTGTTTCCGGCCAGACGTGCTGGGATGGCGTGAACCTCACCAGCCCGAACGGGCGTGACCACATGCGCTATCTCTTAACAGAGAATAACACTAGCAAGAGCATGTGTCCGATGGGCTGGTATCAAATCGTTGCGTTCGAGCTATCGGTTTACTTCAAACACGAGGGATCGGCGGATTACAAAGAATGGTATCTCTCATCCGACCGCATGGTCCCCGGCTCGCCGCTTCTCAACGGCCAGTCCTTCCACTCCGACTGGTTCGGCGCTTGGGACTATGACATCATGCAGACGTGGATGCAGAAGTGCAACGGCACCAACTTGGTGATCGGCGGCACCGATGGCGACCCCGGCGACTGCGGCGATACGCGCTTTGGCGATGCCGCAGGCACGGGCGGCAAGGTTGGAAGTGCGCCGCCTGATGGTTCGCGCGCCATGACGGTCAACGTGGACCCCGCGCAATACACCGGCAACGCCCGCTTCGATCCGATGCCGTAGACAGGATAGAGGTTTAGATGCGAATTGTTAAAGACTGGAGATCAGCGTGGCGTTGGTTTTCTATGCATGCTTTGGCGATTATCGTTTCGATCCCGGTGGCCTGGCCTATGATCCCGCCAAATGTTCAGGCTGGCTGCCGGTTTCTCTGCAGCCATACGTCCTTGCGGACATAGCAATCGGCGGTATTGCCGGACGGGTTGTCGATCAAAAGAGTAAGGGCGCCAATGAGTAACGACATCGCCCACGGCAACTGCGGCAACGGGCCGCTGCATGCAGTCGCAACAACCGAGCCCGCCGGGTTCATGTCGGCTGAAGACAAGGTTGCGCTTGATGATCTTGCGGTCGGGTTTCTCTCCGGCCTGATATTGGCCCCCGCCAACAAAGACTACCGCCTCCTGATCAACGCACCGGCGGCCATAACAGTCAATTCGGTGACGACCATATCAGCCTCCGGCACCTGCACGGCAACACTCAAGATCGGCGCTGTGGCTCTCGGTGGGGCGGCGAACGCCGTCTCAAGTTCTCAGCAGTCTCAGGCCCACACGACGGCCAACGAGATAAACGCTGGCGACGACCTAACATTGACAGTCAGCGCCAACGCTGCGTGCGTCGACCTAAGCTATACTGTAGAGTACACGAGAATCCCGTAGTAGGTAGGTTATGCCGCAGCAAGACGAATACCCGCTGGCCACAAGACTGAACAACGCCTACGTAACCGGCTATCAGGATGGCCGCACGAAGCGCTTCTCGACCGACCTGATCTCGGGTAACTTCCGCACGCGCGCCGCCATTTGCCCGCCGTATCTAACCGGTCGACATCACCTCAAAACTGATGAAGGTGAAAACTGCCAGGACGCCGATCGCACAGAGATCAAAAAAGATGTCGCTCACTCTGTGGCGTCTCGCGCCAAACGCGCTCACAAAAAACGTTCCCGCCTGACTGATCGCATAGGAAAGTGCCACCCCAGTTACCCCGAACTGATGAAACAACGGGATGACAATCGCCAGGAAGATGGCAATCGTGATGATGTTCCCTAGCGACGTGTAATGTGGTGTGCCCCCGGCCAAATTGAAGACACGATAGGATTCATCAAGCACGCGCACCAGCGCACCGGTGAGCAAAATCCGGAACGATGCGATCGCTGGCCAGTACTCTGGAGTATAGAGAATACGGAATACCGCATCAAAGCCCAGGCTCAATGTGACGACGGCCGCGATCACGGCAACGAGAACATACCTGCGGTAATTTATCAGTTTGCGGCGATCGGGGGTCTCGGCTCGCAACTCACTTGACGCAATGGGAAGTATCATCCTGCCGCACCATGTCTGGGCAGCAGTCGCTGGCAGCTGTGCCCACATGAAAGCAATCGAATACAGCCCCAACGCGCTCAATGGCACAAGCTTCGCCAAGACGATTCTGTCAATTTGCCCGGCTGCGAAAATCAAAATGCTGGTGAGGA
>JANLTS010000297.1:0-4038 GCA_031363045.1 Hyphomicrobiales bacterium | reverse complement strand
CGTCGACGGTGACGCATTGGAGAGAGACGGTGGTTTCGTACGCAAGCTTTTCAGAAACGTTGATTGCCACATAGAGGAGTGACCCTGCACCGGCCTCCTTCGCTTTCTCAACGCACGTGCTGCGCCCGAACTCGTGTTGGTCAGTATTTTTCGCCGAGACCTTGCTCTCTGCCAGGGAGTCCATCAACTGGTCAACGATCGTCTCGTAGTGTGGCGAGACGCCAGTGCCACAGATCAGAACAAATGGAGTCTTCCCATTGGTCTTCTGTGCTGCCTGCGACGCGTCGGCAGCTCCGGGCTTTGCGGCTAGTGCCAGCATGGGAAGCACCAAGGCGATCGGAAGGAGGCATGTGGACGGCGTAAAACGGGATCGCTTCATGACGTTTCCTTTTGTTTTGTGACCGGAGGATCTAGCTGATGGTGCGGTGCGGATCTGGTTGGCAAGTGGTGTCGATAGATTAGGGGCTCATGGGTCTCTCATCTCAGGGGCCTAGGGGAGCGAGGGTGAGGTTAACCAGGATGCGGGTTGTCAGGGTTTGTCGGACCCCGGACAGGTTTATGGTTACACGGTGAGGGCCAAACGCCAACCTCGCTTGGCTGGAAGTCAGGGTGCTCAGTGGATCTAGGGATACTCCCAGAATGACCGGTGACCGCTCGTCGAAATCGAATACCTCACCGTTGAATGTTGCGGTCGATGCCGTGCCTGCTTGAGTAATCCTATAGTCAATGAAGTTCGCGCCTACATCGGCGGTGAACCCAATGATATTGCGACCGTTAAGAAGTTGAATTTCGCCACTGAAGAATTCCACGCCGAAACCCACCGTCTTTTGATTGGGGATGGATATGTGCGTACCCAACGCCGGATAGTCAGCTGTGTAGGTAACACTGTAGCCAACCAGCGTAGGAGAGGGCGTTGGTAATATGGGTGATGCCGTGTCGCAATATTGCTCAGGCTGCTCCAGAGTTGCCTTGAACAAGTTCCAAGCATCATGTGTGCAGGTGCCATCCACTTCAGGACACACGACGTAGGGTTCTGCAAATTCGGTGTCCGAGTTCGGCGAAAGAAAAGGCGCCTCCGCATGCGTATATCCACGGGTACCCGCGCGAGGAATTAGGCCGGGGCGTCGACTAGGATCACGCGTTTTGTCGGCCAAGAACGCCCCAAGCACCACCTCTTTTACTTGACCACCGTATGTGGTGCTGCAGTCCAGCTTTGCAACTTCCGGGCCGAATCTATCCTCCGATAAGTCCGGGCTGAACCTTTGTCCGTTAAATGAAATTAGCCCGTCCCCGTCTTCATATACGTTAAACCCAGTCGCGTTATTGCCCAAACCAATTCCGACAACAAGAGGCAGGTTGCCCGGCAGCCTTGCGCTTGCTAGATCCCCAATCAACCGGCCCAGAGTACCTGCATCAGTCAACTTCGCTATGAGGTCGCTGGATGTGACTGTTTCCCCCGCTTGCTGGCAGGACACTTGCCTACATCCTTCAAATAAGTCAGGAGTAGAGCGAAACTGCCCAGCCGGAAACGTTAGGCCGAATAAGGAAGTTGTTTCGTCGAAAATGCCGGAATGTGGCGTACCTAACGTCATGACGCTACGCACGTATCCGCTGCTATACGGTTTGTTAGTGGCCGCGAGACTTTCGAGCAGGGTTCGGGTTAGAAGTCCACCGAAGGAATGCGCGACGATCCGCACCGGCCGACCAGTGAGGCCATAGACGATATTGATTGCTTTGGCCAGATCGTCGGCAACAACGCTGAAGGAAGCATCGGTTCGCCAGCGAAACTCGAATGGGATGTAAATCTTTTCGGGGCCCGATAGGTCTTGTATCAACTTTGGAAAATCGTTCCAAGTAGTCTCGCCGCCACCTTTCGATTCTCCCCATAGCGGCCGTGGCTTAAAGCCGTGCACAAACAGCACCGGCACAATCTCTCTTTGATCGCTGCCCCTGAGGATTGCGAGCTCGCTTCTAGACATCGAACTCTCAAGAGTTGCTGCCTGAGGGTCTTGGTTAACGCAGATTTGATAGATCGCAAGCTGACTGGGGCAGAGTTCGCGAGAAACCGCAGTCATGTCCTTAATCAAGTTTGACGTCAGGGCGAGTCGATGCCCATTTTCCAGAAAATATCCGGAATAGCCCTGAATTATCTGCGTTATTGGATAGGGCAGGGAGGTAAGCCTTTGCGGTGTTACGCGTGCTGCCAGCGTGTTGGCAGCGGGGGCGCCCAATGCGTTCGCTGTAGGTGACAGCTGATTTGAAATCAGGGTTATTGTGCCGGTCTCCGCAGAAACGTCTCGATTGAAACCGATCCGGATTTTTGTCGAACCGTTTGGCATGGCCGCAGTTCTTATAGTAACGCCGAGCGATCTGCTCAGCTGACCCGCTGCCATTTGCACCCCGACGGCCCCACCTGGACTAGCAACACCACCGCCTGCTGACGTCAGTGTCCCGCTTGCCACCACTGCAGGCGTAAGAATGTTGATGAGAGCGGGTATACGCTCAGTGAGCCCATTGTCCAGGTTTGCCGCTACTACAGTCACTGGTATTAGCGTTCCAGGCGTCATCGCTGTTGCATCAATCTGCAGTGTCGCGTTGTCAATGGCCTGAACTATCGTCACCCCAGTCACCGCTGGATCAAGACTGAGTCGCGCATTGATGGCGACGTCGGCTTTCAAAAGCGACACGTCGCGGCCCACTTGCTCACCAGGCCAGACGCTGATGTTTGTACCGTCCTCGGTCGGCACAAGCAGGGTCAAGCCGCTGCCCTGATAAAAAGTGAAGCTCCAGACCAGGCCCGTCGGGTCGAAGGCCACCGTACGATCCTGCTTCAGCGTGAAGGTGTCACTGCTGGCTGCGTTACTGTTGCCGGCCACTGCGCCAAAGTTCACCTCGCCATCGGTAATTACGGTCGTGGGTTTCGTGCTGCTGACAGTCGCTCTGACGTTCGAGGCCGCGCTACCAGGGTTGCTGACGGTAACGCGGTAGGTGTAGAGAAAGTGCGTCCGGTCCACGCGCTCAGAGGAAATGAGCTGAAGACTCGTCGAATTTATCGTGAGCTGGGAGTTAGTCAGTCCCGTCGGGTTCACACCGCTCGGGATACCGGTCGCGACGTCGCTGGAGCCAGCAGGAACGCCGCTTCCACCGGCGCTGCTGTCGCCATTGGCGATGGCGGTACCGTCGTTGTTACTTCCACCGCCGCTGCAGCCGGCGAGGACCAGCCATGACGCCAACACAATGCCGAAGCCACGAGCCCGGGCTTCACCACTCATGACGAGGCCTTGTCGCTGTTAGCCCGGTTCCGGATTCGGAGGCCGGCGAGCCCCATAGCCCAGCCTAGTAGCCAAGCGGTGGCTGGGAGCGGCACTGTAGTGGTTGTGCCGTTTTCGAGAGCCGCGAAGGTTCCCGGATCGACAACGCTAAAGGGCTGGGCCCCAGGTGTGCCGGTCCCGAGAAAATCAAACTGCACCGAGAAGCCTGATCGATTGGCGCCAATTGCCAGTCCGGTCGAGGTGTTAAGTGAATCAAAGTAGCCATCATCGGGCAGGTTATTGTCCGGCTGCGCTACCAGGGAGTCCCAGTCGACCGGTGAACCCTGGACAGCGAGGTTCGTGTACTGCGTCCGGTCGAAGAACACCGTGAACTCTCGCAAGGCGGAGCCCAGCGTGTTGTTCGTCACCGTGTAGTCGTACTGCCAGGTAGTCCCGGACAAGTTAACCGCGGTGTAGGTGACCGTTGTGGCTTGAGCAATCTCTGGCGCCATTGCGCAGAGGCCAATGCCGACCACTGCGATCCCGAGAGTCCGGGCTAAATGAAACTTCATGGAAAGTTCCTCGCGAGCGAATCTTCTTGTTATTTGGGAGAGGCCAACTCAAGTCTGGTTGCTCACGCACGAGCTACCCGCTGCCAAGCAACATACATGGGTGGGCGGGAAACCGCCATCGCCCGAGTGGGCGATGGCGCAGCGACTTAACTTAAGCCCTGAGTAGCGGAGGACTACTTAAGGATCCCAGTGCACTATTACGCTCTCAAAACCAA
>JANLTS010000294.1:0-11083 GCA_031363045.1 Hyphomicrobiales bacterium | reverse complement strand
GCGTCATGGTCTCCGAAGTCGATCCGATTTGCGCGCTGCAGGCGGCCATGGAAGGCTATGAGGTGACGACCATGGAGGACGCGGTCAAGCGCGCCGACATTTTTGTCACAGCCACCGGCAATGTCGACATTCTCACCGTCGACCACATGAAGCAGATGAAGGACATGGCCATCGTCTGCAATATCGGCCACTTCGACAACGAGATCCAGGTGTCGGACCTGCGCAACTTCAAGTCGGTCAACATCAAGCCGCAGGTCGACATGATCCACATGCCGTCCGGCGCCCGCATCATCCTGCTGAGCCAGGGCCGCCTGGTGAATCTTGGCAATGCCACCGGACATCCGAGCTTCGTGATGTCGGCATCGTTCACCAACCAGACGCTGGCGCAGATCGAGCTCTTCACCAAGGCCGGCACCGGCGCCTACAAGAACGAAGTCTATGTGCTGCCCAAGCACCTGGACGAAAAGGTCGCCCGCCTGCACCTCGACAAGCTTGGCGTCAAGCTGACAAAATTGCGCGACGATCAGGCCGCCTACATCGGCGTAACACCCCAAGGGCCCTTCAAGCCGGAATATTACCGCTACTGAGTTTGAAGGATTCCGGCGCACCGCGACTTTAGGTATAGCTTCTCCGGGGCGGATGACGTGCTGATTCGGGCGGCATCCCAGGACTTTGACCGGAGAAGACATGGGCGCCGGCTTCGGCAACTTCATTGTAGGCGATCCGATTGCGCTTGCTGCGGTCTTGGCCGTCATCGCCGTTGTCGTGTGGGCGCTTTTCACTGTCCGCCGCATGGTGAAGGACGACAGCACCGCCCGCCGCCGCATAGCCGATCTCGAAATCCGGCTCAATGAAGCCGAATCGGCCATCGCGTCTGAGGCCCATGTATTGATCATCTGGCGTGGCCGCGGAGACCGCCCCGAGCGCATTGCTGGCTCCATGCATGGAGCGGCGCGCCTGCCGGAGGACCCCGAAGCGTTGCTCAACTTCGCTCACTGGCTTGACCGTGATTCGGCCCTGGCCCTGGTCGAGACATTACAAAACCTGCGCAATACCGGCGATCCATTCAATATCGGTGTCCGCACCTTGGCGGACGAGCTGCTCGAGGCTGATGGCCGAACGGCGGGCGGCCTCGCCACCTTGCGTTTCCGTCCGCTGGCGGGCGAACGCCGCAATGCCGTCGCCCTGTCACATGATGCCCACAAGCTTGGAAAGCAGGTCGAGCGCCTCAGTGCCGTGCTGGATGCCGCGCCCTTGGCGGTCTGGCTCCGCGATGCCGATGGTAAGCTCGCCTGGGTGAACCAGGCTTACGTTGCGTCGGTCGAGGCGCCCGATAGCGATGTCGTGGTGCGGGGCGCCATCGAGATTGCCAATCGTGCCGGCCTCGACACCTCGCGCGCCAACCCGCAGACCGGCTGCACCGGCCGCATCCATGCGGTGATCGGCGGCGCCATGCGAACGCTGGATATCTTCGAAGTCTCTCTCCCGGATGGCACCGCGGGTTTTGCCATCGACATGTCGGCACTCGAAGAGGCTGAGAAGGAACTCGACCGCCACATCAAGGCCCACACCTCAACCTTGAACAAGCTCGACACGGCCATTGCCATCTTCGGGCCGGACCAACGCTTGCGGTTCCACAATGCCGCCTACGCCAGTCTCTGGCCGCTCGAATCGAAATGGCTCGACAGCCATCCGACTGATGGCGAAATCCTCGACCGCTTGCGCTCGCAGCGCTGCATCCCGGAACAAGCCAATTACCGCGAATGGCGCACCAAGCAACTGGCCGCTTATACGACACTCGAGATGCGTGAAAGTTGGTGGTATCTGCCCGATGGCCGCTCGCTGCATGTGGTGTGCGAACAGCATCCCTTCGGTGGCGTCACCTATCTCTATGAAAACGCGACGAAGGAAATCCAACTCGAAAGCCGCTACAATGAATTGATTGGCGTGCAGCGCGAGACCCTCGACAATCTCGACGAAGGCATTGCACTACTCGGGTCCGATGGCCGCATGAAGCTTTTCAATCCGGCCTTTGCGCGCTTTTGGAATCTCGACCCGGCCTTCCTCGAAGGCGAACCGCACATCGAGGAACTTGCCGCGCATGGCCGCCGCTTTGTTGCCGACACGGTGGCCTGGGACGAAGTGCGTTTCGGTGTGACGAGACTTGATGTCGAGCGGAAGCCCGTGAGCGGCAAGATCAATGCCGCTGACCGCGTTCTGCAGTTTACCGCCGTACCGCTGCCGGATGGCAACACGCTGCTGACGTTTGCAGACGTCTCCGACAGCTCGCGCATGGAGCGCGCGCTCCGCGATCGCGCCGATGCCCTGGAAGCCGCCGACCGGCTGAAGAACATGTTCCTCTCCAATGTGTCCTACGAGATCAGGACTCCGCTGACCTCGGTTCTGGGCTTTGCCGAAGGTTTGCAGATGGGCTTGGCCGGTCCGCTCCTGCCCAAGCAGCAGGACTATGTCCGCGACATCCGAAGGTCCTCGACCGATTTGAAGACCATCATCGACGCCATCATCGACCTGACGGCAATTGATGCTGGCGCCCTCGAACTGCATCTCGCGCGTGTCGACGTCACCGCCATGCTCGAAACCGTCGCCGAGAAACTGACCCAGGCGATCGAGGAGCGCGATCTTACGCTCAACATCGAAGTTGGTGCGGATGCCGTCAGTTTCATCGCCGATCCGGTGCGTGTCGAACAGATCCTGTCGAACCTCCTGACCAATGCCATCGGATTCTCGGAAACCGGCGGCAGCATTCGCATGGGCGCCAAGCGCTCCGATGCCCATATCCAGTTCTGGGTGTCGGACTCGGGCCGCGGCATCGACCCGGAGTTCCAGAAGCAAGCTTTCGAACGCTTCCAGTCGCGCCCCGTGCCGGGTGGCCATCGCGGCCCCGGCCTGGGCCTCGCCATCGTCAAGGGCTTCGTCGAGATGCATGATGGCCAGGTGTCGCTGCTCTCGAAGGTCAATCAGGGAACCACCGTTTTGTGCAGTTTCCCGATTGACGGACCCTCGATTGCCCATCGCGGCGGCGGCGCAGTAACCATCGAGCGCAAGCTCGCCTGATGCCGATGTCATTCGAGTTGAGGTTTTCGTCGGCGGCAGAGCTTGAGGCCTATGCCGCCCAGCTCGCGCTGTTCGCCAGGCCTGGCATGGTACTGCTGTTGCAGGGTGATCTGGGGGCCGGCAAATCGGCATTCGCGCGGGCCTTCATTCGCGCTCTTGCACTGGGCCAGGATTTCGATGTGCCGAGCCCGACCTTCACACTTGTCCAGACCTATGACGAGACGCGCGTGCCCATCGCCCACGCCGATCTCTATCGCCTCGCCTCGATCCATGAACTCGATGAACTCGGTCTTGAGGACTTGCTCAAGACCCATGTGCTGGCGGTCGAATGGCCGGAGAAGATACTTGATTGGCAGGTGGACGACAGGCTCCATATCTCTTTGCGTGGCTCGGGCGATCATCGCGATGCCATTATCACTGCGTCTGGCGCCTGGCAGCAGGCGTTGAGCCGCAATCATGCCATCAATGGATTCCTGATGCCGACGCGTTGGAATTCCGCCGAGCGCCGGTTCCTCGAGGGCGATGCCTCGTTTCGGCGTTACGAGACGTTGCATCTCGGAACTGAAGCGGCAATCCTGATGGACATGCCCGCAAGGCCGGACGGGCCGCCGGTAAAGGATGGAAAACCCTATAGCGCCATCGCCCATCTCGCCGAGGATATCCGCGCGGTGATTGCCGTCAATTCGCAGCTGATTGCAGCGGGTTACAGCGCGCCCCGCACCGAGGCCGCAGACCTCGATCAAGGTTTCGCGGTGATGGAGGACTTGGGCCGCAACGTCTATGGCCGCATGATGCTCAGCGGCAGCGACATGCGTGAGCCGATGGCCGAAGCTGCAGCCGTGCTCGCTGACATGGCGGGCCGCGACTGGCCGGAACAGGTTTCGCTGGGGCGTCACGGCGCCTACCATGTGCCAGCTTACGATGTCGAAGCCCAACTGATTGAGGTCGACCTGCTGGCGAGCTGGTTCTGGCCTTACATTCATGGCGGCGAAATTCCACCCGGTGCGAGAACCGAATTCGAATCGCTATGGGCTGACCTCCTGCCATTGACGCAACCTGAGCGCCGGGTCTGGGCACTGCGCGACTATCACTCGCCAAATCTGCTATGGCTCCCTGAGCGCAAGGGCATTGCCCGCGTCGGCATCATCGACACGCAGGACACACTGTTGGGTCACCCAGCCTATGATCTCGCATCCATGTTGCAGGATGCCCGCGTCGATGTCGGCTTTGCCTTCGCCAATCAACTCTATGAACACTATTGCGCGCTGCGTGACGCTGCCGGCGGCTTTGACCGTGCTGAATTCGATACCGCCTATTCGATTCTCGGCGCCCAGCGCGCTACCAAGATCCTCGGCATCTTCGCCAGATTGTCAAAACGCGACGGCAAGCATGGCTATCTCCGCCACATGCCGCGTGTATCACGCTATCTCGAACGCGATCTCTCGCATCCACGCCTCGCCGGACTAAAAGCCTGGTTCGACCGCCATTTGCCAGCCGCAACGCGCGAACGCCTGGCATGAGCAAGATGGGCACATCTGCCATGGTACTGGCCGCCGGGCTCGGCCAGCGCATGCGCCCGATCACACTGACCCGGCCAAAGCCGCTGGTGGAAGTCGCAGGCAAGGCATTGATCGATCATGGCTTCGACCGCTTGCGTCAAGCCGGTGTCTCCACGGCGGTGGTGAACGTGCATTATCTGGCGAATCAGATCGAAGCCTGGGCCGCGCGGCAGGCTTCGCCTCGCATCATCATCTCGGATGAACGCGCCGAACTCCTCGACACGGGGGGCGGCGTCGCCAAGGCCTTGCCGCTGCTTGGTGAGCAACCCTTCTTTGTCATCAACAGCGACAGCTTCTGGATCGACGGTCCCGAACCCGCCCTTGATCGCCTGCGCGCCACGTGGGACGATGCGGCGATGGATTGCCTGCTCCTGCTCTGCCCACTGCCGCAGACCGTCGGTTATGATGGCGTGGGCGATTTCGTCCGCGATAGGTCAGGCCGTCTCAGCCGCAAGGCAAAGGCCGAAGGCGAGCCGCTCGCCTATATCGGTGCCTATCTGGCGTCGCCACGGCTGCTTGCCGATGCGCCGATGGGCAAGTTCTCGATGAATGTTCTGTGGGACCGGGCCATTGCGTCAGGCCGCCTCTTCGGACTTTCGCATCAAGGCCTCTGGCTGCATGTTGGAACCCCTGATGCCATTGATTTGGCCGAAGCCGCCCTGAAGGTCTGAGGCCATGAGCACCCAACCATCACGGGTGTTCACCATCGCGCCCGACAAGCCGTTTCTCGACGTGCTGGCGCGCGCTGTATTGAACGGCTTTCCACGTGAAGATGGTGCCAAGCCCGGTAATCTCGAACTAGCTCGCTGGACCATTTTGTTGCCGACGAGGCGTGCTGTGAGAGAGATGGAGGAGATCTTTTTCCGTCTTACTGGCGGCACCGGCCTTCTGCTGCCGCGCATCAAGCCGATCGGTGACATTGACGAAGACCTGCTGGCGCCAGCCCACGATGTCGAGTTGGCGGAGAAACCAATCTCAACACCCGGGCAATTGCTCTTGCTGATCGATCTCATCGATACATGGGCCAAGTCCAACCCGCACGTCCCGCTGGCCCGCGAAATCGCCAACGCGCCGCAACAGGCCATGGGTCTTGCGCAGTCACTGGCGGAACTGCTCGACACGCTCGAGGCCGAGGATATCGAGGCGGAGCAACTGGCCGAATTTTATGGTCTTGAAGCCGCCCGCCATCGCGACGCCATACTCCAATTCCTCGCCATCGCCCGCGAGGCCTATCCCGCCCGGCTACGGCATGCCAATGCCATTAGCCCGCAAGCCCGTCGCGCAATGATCCTGAGGCGCGAGGCGGCACGCCTCACGTTCGCCAAGCCCGCGCAGCCCTTCATTGCAGCAGGCTCCACCGGGTCGATCAAGGCGACGGGTGCACTGCTGAAGGCGATTGCCGGATTGCCCAATGGCGCTGTGGTGCTGCCAGGTCTCGACCAGCTGATGGGTGAACCGAGCTGGCTGGCGGTTGGTCCCACTCATCCCCAGCACGGCTTGCGGCAACTGCTGCTGAGCCTCGACGTTCCGCGCCAGATGGTCAGCGAACTGGGTGACACCATGCCGAGCCCTCGCCGCTGGCTGCTGAGCGAGATGATGCGGCCCGCCGAGACAGCGCATTTGTGGCGCGACGGACTTGCCGGCCGCGAAGCTGAAGTCGCCACCGCCATGGCCGATGTCGAGTTGGTGGAAACCCGCAGTCTGCAGGAACAGGCTGTCGCCGCAGCATTGGTCCTCCGCCAATGCCTCGAAACGCCGGGCCGAACCGGATGCCTTGTGACCCCTGACCGCCAACTCGCCCGCCGTGTGAAGGCCGAACTGCTGCGGTGGAACATCGCGATTGATGATTCGGCTGGTGAACCGCTGATCCGCTTTGCCGGCGGTTCTTTGCTCAATCTTTTGATCGAGGCGCAGGCCCAGTCGTTCTCGAGCGAAAGTCTCGCCGCATTGCTGCGCCATGATCTGGCGTGTTTCGGAGTCCCCGCCGATGCTGCCCGTGCCGCTGCCAGCCTGATCGAGATGGCCCTGCTGCGCACCGGCACGGGCGCTCCACACATCGGCGCGCTGTCGCATGCCTTGCGTCAAGCCAAGGACGATACCGAACATCGCCATCTGGCGCTCCGCCATGTGAGCCCGGCGCAATGGGAAGAAGCTGCCCATCAGTGCGCCTGCGTCAGTGCGGTCCTGGCCCCTTTGCAAGTGCCACGGACGGCAACACTCGCCACTCACATCGACGTTCTGATTTCGATTTGCGAGGACATTGCCGGCGACGCCTTATGGCAAGGCGAAGGTGGTGACGAACTGCGTGAGGCCGTCGATCTACTCAAGGAAGAGTCGCGATTCCTCTCCTCCTGCGACATACCGCGCGCCGCCGTCATCATCCGCCATTGGTTGCATGGTCTGCCGGTGCGGCGGCAAGCTTCGGGCGCTTCGCAATCCCTTTCGATCCTGGGTCTTCTCGAGGCCCGCCTGATCCGCGCCGATGTCATGGTACTTGCAGGCTTGAATGAAGGCGTTTGGCCTGGAGCTCCAGACAGTGGTCCATGGATCAACAGGCCGATGCGCGAGACGCTCGGCATGAAACAGCCTGAATCGCAGATCGGCCAGACCGCGCATGATTTCGCGCAGGCCTTCGGTGCAACCAGCGTCAAGCTGTTGTGGTCCCGCCGCATCGGCGACCAACCCGCAACACCGTCGCGCTGGATTCACCGCCTGCAGATGATTCTCAAGGCGGCGCAGTGCGAGGCGCTCACCGGAGCTGACTCGCAATGGCCGCTGCTGGCGCGCCAGATGGATGAGCCAGTGGCCGTTAAACCAACGGCGATGCCGAGGCCTTGCCCGCCGCTCTCCGTGCGGCCAAAACAATTGAGTGTCACGCGCATCGAAAAGCTGATTCGCGATCCCTATGCCATCTATGCCCGCCATGTGCTGCGACTCGAGCCGCTCGATCCGGTCTCGGCCACGCCGGATGCCTCGCGTCGCGGCATGATCTTTCACGCCGCCATTGGCGATTTTCTCAATGCCTGGCCGCGCCAATTGCCGGACGATGCCGTTTCCCATCTGGAGGCAATAGGCAAGCGGCACTTCTCTCAGCTGGATGATTATCCCGGCCTGACAAGTTTCTGGTGGCCGCGCTTCCTGCGCATCACCCGCTGGCTAGTGGAACAGGAGCCTGCACTTCGCCTTGGCGTCGAAACCATTGCCGCCGAAACCAGGGGCGAATTGAGTTTCGCGATTTCCGACGAAACATTTACGCTCACCTGCCGCGCTGATCGCATCGATGTCTTCGCCGATGGCGAGGCCCGCATCATCGACTACAAGACCGGAACGCCGCCATCGGCAAAACAGGTGAAGGCTGGACTCAACCCGCAATTGACATTGCAAGCCGCGATCCTCGCCGCTGGCGGCTTCGAGAGCTTGACAGCGCACGCCGTTCGCAGCCTTGTCTACATAAAGCTCTCTGGCGGACTCCCAGCGGGTGAGATCAAGGATCTCGACCTCGGGCCGGTAACGGAACTGGCACAGGACCATCTTGACGGCCTGAAACGCATGCTGACGGCCTACGCAAAGTCCACGCAACCCTACCTTCCGCGCATCATGATGGCGAAAGATGAAGACGTGGGTGACTACGATCACCTCTCGCGCTTCCGTGAATGGGCGCTGTCGGGAGGCAGGTCATGAGTTTCAATGCCCAGGCCAGCCGCAAGCAATTGCAGGCGTCCGACCCCGATGTCACCGTCTGGGTCAATGCCAATGCCGGTTCGGGCAAGACCCATGTGCTGGTCGACCGCGTCATCCGCCTGATGCTTGGCGGCACCGATCCATCGCGCATCATGTGCCTGACCTTCACCAAGGCGGCAGCGGCTGAAATGACCAATCGGCTGTTCGAACGCTTGAGCACCTGGATTGTCATTGACGATGATAAGCTGGCGGAACTACTTGCCAAACTCGGTGTATCATCGCCCGATGCCACGATGCTGGAACGCGCCCGCCAACTCTTCACGCGCGCCCTCGAAACCCCGGGTGGTCTCAAGATCCAGACCATCCACGCCTTCTGCGAACGCTTGTTGCAGCTGTTTCCCGTCGAAGCCGGAATCATTCCCAACTTCGTGACGCTCGAGGAACGCCAGGCGAAGGAAACCTTGCAGGCGGCGCGCGATGCCGTGCTGGGCCGCGCCAACGCTGATGACACCACGGATTTCGACCTGGCGCTGAATGACATTGCATCGCGCGTACAGGCCGAGGCCTTCGACGCTCTGCTGACCAGTTTGCTGGCAAAGCGCGCAACGCTGCATGGCGCCTTCGACGGCGATATTGGCCTCGCCGCAACCGGGCTGTTGCTGCGCCAACACCTTGGGCTTTCGGACGGTGTAACCGTGGACACGGTGCGCGCCGGCTGCGCGGTCGATGCCGTGCGATACCGTGATCTTGCCGCGGCGCTTGAAACTGGCACGGCGGCAGAAATCGAAAAGGCCCGGCAGCTTCGCGAAACCCTCCGGAAAGCGTCGATATCATTATTCGATCTTGAAGGTCTTCTTCTGACGGCAAAACGCGAAGAACGGAAAAGCATCGCCAATGCCCCGACAATGCGGCGGTTCACCTGGATCGAGGACTTCGTTAAACAGGAGCAGCGGCGCCTCATCGAAGCACTCGGGATGCTTGGCGATCTCGACTGTATTGCCGCAACCTTGTCGGTGCAACGGCTGGGTGCGGCGATCGTTGGCGAGTACGAGGCAATGAAACGCCGCCATGGCCACTATGACTTCGACGATCTCATCATCAAGACGGGAGAGTTGCTGAAGGAGCGCCCGGATGCCGCCTGGGTTCTCTTCAAGCTTGACGGTGGCATCGAGCATCTGCTGGTTGACGAGGCCCAGGACACCAGCCCCGCGCAGTGGGAAATCATCCGTGCACTGACGGATGAGTTTTTCGCCGGCGAGGGCCGTCACGGCGCCAAATCCCGCACCGTCTTCGTTGTCGGTGACCGCAAACAGTCGATCTATTCCTTTCAGGGGGCTGATCCTGACGTCTTCGAGACTATATTTGACAGCTATCAGGAACGAGTGACCACCGCGGGCCGTGAATTCCGCCTGGTTGATCTCACTGTCTCATTCCGCTCAGCACCAGAAATCCTTGATGCCGTCGACCGCGTTTTCGGCAGGGCTTCGCCCGCCCGCCTTGGCCTTGACGGTGAACGCCCGCGCGACTGGCATCACGAATCCAATCGCCGAGGCGACAAGGGCACCGTTGAAGTCTGGGATCTGGTCGAGCCGCTCGACGCGCCACCGAAGGATCACTGGGAAGTCCCTGTCGACCGTGAACCTGCTCATGCGCCTGCCCGCCGCCTGGCCAAACTTCTGGCGCAGACCATCAAGTCCTGGCTCGGCCGGCGTTGGCTGGCGCCACAGCGGCGCACGGTTGAACCCGGCGACGTCCTCATCCTGGTGCGCCAACGCAATAATTTCTTCGACGCGATGATCCGTGCACTGTGGAACGAAGGCGTACCCGTAGCCGGTGCTGACCGGCTTAAGCTCGCTGAAAACATCGCCGTGCTCGATCTCATGGCGCTGGCACAATTCTGCATCATGCCGGAGGACGATCATGCACTTGCCTGCATCTTGAAAAGTCCGGTACTCGAAACGCCCCTGTCTGAGGATGAGCTGCTTGCCATTGCAGCCGGACGCCGGGGGACACTGTGGCAGGGCCTGGTTCAGCGGCCGGAACCTGCCTTCGCATCGGTGGCGGCTCAACTCGTGCCAATGGTTGCTGCCGCTCCGGCGGCGCGTCCGTTCGAGTTCTTTTCCGGTCTGCTGCAAACCGCGCGGCTACGCTTCATCGGCCGGCTCGGCAGCGAGGCCAATGATGCCATCGATGCCCTGCTCGATCTGGCGCTCGATTATGAGCAACAGCACGGCACCTCGCTGGCGGGCTTCGTCAACTGGTTTGCGGGTGGTGAAGTCCAGATCAAGCGCAACATGGAGAAAGCCAGGGGCGAAGTCCGTATCATGACGGTGCACGGCGCCAAGGGGCTTGAGGCGCCGATTGTCATTCTCCCCGACACAGCAACATCAGCAGATGCCAAGCCCGCAACGCTGATTTTCCTGCCAGTTGGTACTGCCAATGCCCGTATACCGCTGTGGCTGGCACCGAAGACGTTCGTGTCGCCCCGCATCCAGGCGCTGAAGATGATCGAGAAGAACGAACAGATTGCCGAGTATCAGCGTCTTCTCTACGTCGCGATGACGCGGGCGCAGGATGAACTTTATGTCTGCGGTTATACTGGAACACGTGAGCCCCCCGGGCATTGCTGGTACACCACAGTCCGCGAAGCATTGGAGCAGGATCCTGCCAGGGAAATGATGGAAGAGCCACCGGGCTTCCGGTTAGGCGCTCCGCCAAGCTTTGGCGCGGCACACCATAGTGCTCCGGTAAATGCCATTGCGTTGCCC
>JANLTS010000481.1:0-3790 GCA_031363045.1 Hyphomicrobiales bacterium | reverse complement strand
GTTTTTCACCGGCGCCTGACATGCTGCCGCAGGAACTGATCGCCAAGAAGCGCGACGGGCTCGCGCTCGCGCCGGCCGAGATTGGAAATTTCATCCGTGGGCTGACGAGCGGCGTCATCTCCGAGGGCCAGGCTGCGGCCTTCGCCATGGCGGTCTATCTCCGTGGCATGACATCGGGCGAAGCCGTGTCGCTGACGCTGGCGATGCGCGATTCGGGCACGGTGTTGAAGTGGGATTTGCCCGGGCCGGTGGTCGACAAGCATTCGACCGGCGGCATCGGCGACAATGTCTCCCTGATGCTGGCGCCGATGCTGGCAGCCTGCGGCTGTTACGTTCCGATGATTTCGGGGCGGGGCCTGGGGCATACCGGCGGCACGCTCGACAAGCTCGATTCGATTCCTGGCTATGTCAGCCAGCCGGGGCTCGACCTGTTTCGCAAGGTGGTGCGGGAGGCGGGCGCCGCGATCATCGGCCAGACGCCCGATCTCGCCCCCGCCGACCGGCGGCTCTACGCCATCCGCGATGTAACAGCGACGGTCGAGTCGGTGCCGCTGATCACCGCTTCGATCCTGTCGAAGAAACTGGCGGCCGGACTCGACTATCTGGTGCTCGACGTGAAGACGGGATCGGGTGCCTTCATGGCGAAGCGGGCCGACGCGGTGACGCTGGCGAAAAGCCTGGCGAGTGTCGCCAATGGCGCGGGACTGAAGACAACAGCACTTGTCACCAATATGGACGAGCCGCTCGCATCCGCTGCGGGGAATGCGCTTGAAGTGACGAATGCCGTCGATTTTCTCACCGGCAAACACCGCGACCCGCGTCTGCATGCGGTGACGCTGGCGCTCGGCGCCGAACTGCTGGTGATGTCGAAACGCGCGAGTGATGCCAAAGCAGCCCAGTCGATGTTGAACAAGTCACTCGACGGCGGCGCGGCGGCAGAACATTTCCAGCGCATGGTCTCTGGCCTCGGCGGTCCGCATGATTTTGTCGAAAAGCCCGAAGCGCATCTGCCGCGCGCGCCGATCATCCGCGCCGTTCATGCGGCAAAGCGTGGCGCCGTGCGCGCCATCGACGCGCGCGCTCTGGGAATCTTGGTGCTCGAACTGGGCGGCGGCCGGCGCAAGGCGTCAGACACGATTGATCACGCAGTGGGCCTCAGCCGCCTTGCCGGCAAAGGTGCGGAAGTTGGCAAGGACACGCCGCTCGCTCTTGTCCATGCGCGCGACGAGGCGGGATTCGAACGGGCCCGGGCAGCGATCCGCAACGCCTATGAACTGGGTGAACCACGCCGCGCGGTGAAGCCAGTCATCCAGCGTATCGGGCTGACCGCGAGATGAGCCGGGCCTTCCTGTTCATTCTCGATTCCGTCGGCATCGGCGGGGCGCCCGACGCCGCGAAATTCGGCGACGAGGGTGCCAATACGTTGGGTCACATCGCCGAACGGATGCAGTTGCGACTGCCCAACCTCGCAGCACTCGGACTCGGCCTTGCGGCGGAGGGAGCATCGGGGCGCAACCCTCTCGCCGCCGTGCCGCTCAAGGGCCAGTGGGGCTGGGCCGAGGAAATCTCGCATGGCAAGGATACGCCGTCTGGCCACTGGGAGATTGCCGGCGTGCCGGTGCTGTTCGACTGGGGCTACTTCCCCCACACCGTGCCGTGTTTTCCGGAGGACTTGACGGATGCGTTGATCGCGGGCTGCGGCCTTCCCGGATTGCTCGGCGACAAGCATGCGTCGGGCACCGAGATCATCGCTGAACTTGGCGAAGAGCATGTGCGCTCCGGCAAACCCATCATCTACACCAGCGCCGATTCGGTCATCCAGATCGCGGCGCATGAGCAGGCCTTCGGACTGGAGCGGCTTTACGATGTCTGCAAGGCCGCGCGCGAGCTGTCCTACAGGCTCAATATCGGCCGCGTCATCGCGCGGCCCTTCCTCGGTTCGTCCTCGGATGATTTCACCCGCACTGGCAACCGCAAGGACTATTCGATAGCACCACCCGCGCCAACCCTCCTCGACAAACTCACCGCGGCCGGCCGCGAGGTTATCAGCATCGGCAAGATCGGCGACATCTTCGCCCATTCGGGAACCGGCCGCGAGGTGAAGGCGTCTGGCAACGCCGCTTTGGTCGAAACCACCTTGGCTCAAATGCCAAAGCTCGCCGATGGCGGATTGCTGGTCACCAACTTCGTCGATTTCGACATGCTCTACGGCCATCGCCGCGACGCGCTGGCCTATGGCAAGGCGCTGGAGGACTTCGATTTGGCGCTGCCCCGCCTTGAAGCGCTGCTCCGCCCCGGCGACCAGATGATCCTCACCGCCGACCATGGCTGCGATCCAACCTGGCGCGGCACCGACCACACGCGCGAATGCGTGCCCGTCCTGTGCTTTTCGCCCCTGATCGAAGCGGGCCCGATCGGCCGCCGCAAGACCTTCTCCGACATCGGCCAGACCATCGCGCGGCATCTAGGCCTGGCGCCGCTTGCCGCCGGCGCGCCGTGGCCGGTGATTTACAAATCCGGCAGGGCTGGCTAGCTTTACGTCTCCACAACAGGACGGAGACATGACATGCGCGTGCGAAACATTCTCATCATGGGAGCGCTGGCGGCCCTCATGGCGCAGCCGGCCGCTGCCCAGGCGATCGGCGGACGTTACAAGGTCCAGGGGACAAATTTTGACGGCTCGCCCTATGGCGGCGAGGCTACGATTACTCTTACATCCGCGACCACCTGCGAGATCGTGTGGACAACCGGGGTCACCTCGTCGAACGGCATCTGCATGCGGAACGACAATTCCTTCGCCGCCGGTTACGAGATGGGCGACAAGATCGGGCTGATCATCTACAAACTCATGGACGACGGCTCGCTCAACGGGTTGTGGACCATCGCCGGCCAGGAAGGCAACGGCACCGAAGTCCTGATCCCGCAGCAGTAGTCCGTCAGTCGGAGCGCTTCAGCACCGCCTGCAATACATTGCGCACGCCGATCGCGCCGACGAAGCGGTCCTCCTCGTCGAAAAGTGCCACCGGCGCCGTGTCGGCATTATGCATGGCCAGCATCACGATCTTGAGCGACGTGCCGGGCCGCGCCCAATAGACCGGGCGCGTGCCTTCGGGAATGGGGTTCTCGACCTCGGCGCAGGACACCCAGGTCGCTTTTTTCTTGTCGCGCTCGGCTTCGATCACTTTCTGGCCGCCGTCGAGGCGGAAGCGCGTCGTCTTGCGCTTGTCGAGCCACACCCAGCCGCCCGCCACCTTTTCCAGTTCATGGATCGAGCGCATGACGTTCCACGCGGTCAGCACGCTCAGCGGATTCACATTGGCGATGAATTCGCGCACATAGTCGTTGGCGGGCCGGAGCACGATATCCTCGGGCGGTCCGGATTGCACGATCCGCCCACTCTCCATGATGGTGATGCGGTTGCCGATCTTGAGCGCTTCCTCGAGATCGTGGCTGACGAAGATGATGGTCTTCTTGATCGACTTTTGCAGATGCAGAAGTTCGTCCTGCAGCTTGGTGCGGATCAGGGGATCGAGCGCCGAGAACGGCTCGTCCATCAGCAGGATCGGCGCGTCGGTGGCAAATGCCCTGGCCAGGCCGACGCGCTGCTGCATGCCGCCCGACAGTTCGTGCACGTATTTGTTGGCCCACTGGTCGAGGCCCACGAGCTTGAGCTGGCGGTCGACGCGTTCGTTCCGCTCGGCATCGGGTATGCCTGCGAGTTCGAGGCCGAAGCCGGCATTCTCGCGCACCGTGCGCCAGGGCTGGTGTGCAAACTGCTGGAATACCATGG
>JANLTS010000266.1:0-2451 GCA_031363045.1 Hyphomicrobiales bacterium | reverse complement strand
ATTGCCGGTGGCCAGTGCAATGTTCACCAACGCACCGATGGTGCGGTAGTTGTCATTGCCCCAGATGATGCCCTTCTCATAGGCCGTCACGCATTTGCGGCGCGATCCGTCATCCTTCGGCTTGGCGATCCATTCGGCCGCCTTGACGATATCCGTCTCCTTGACGTCACAGATCGCGGCACCCTCGGCCAACGACAGCTTGCAGTCTGCCCGCGCCGCTTCGAAACCACCGAGTGCGGCTGGATGGGCTTCGTCGAGCGCCTGCGCCACATCGCCCTGGAAGGTCGAATTGGCGATGAAGTCCTTGTCGATCCAGCCCTGGTCCGCAATGTAGGTGAAGAGCGTGTTGAACAAGGCCAGGTCCGTGCCGGACTTGATCGACAGATGCAGCACGTTATCTGCACCAGCCTCAACCCGGCAGGCGTTAATCGTCACCGTATGGCGCGGATCGACGACGATGACCTTGGCGCCCTTCCTGATTCCCGGCACCATGTGGTTGAGGAACAAGTTGGTTTGGGTCTCGAGCGGATTGGCACCGATCAGGAAGATCGTGTCCGTGAGACCATAATCTTCGTAGGCATAGTTCAACTCGCCAACGCCCATGTCGCGTGTCGAATGCACCTCCGAATTGTAAGCTGGGCGATTGTGGATGCGGCAATGCTTCACCTTCATCGACTGGAAGTAGAGCTTGCCGGTACCCCAGGTGTTCTCGTAGCCACCCGCCGACCCACCGTGGTCGAACATCGAGACGAACAGATCGTTCTCGTTGTCCTTGTCGATCACGCGGACGGTGACGCGCGCGACCAGGTCGAGTGCATCGTCCCAGCTCGTCGGCTGCCAGGTGCCATAACGCCAGATCATCGGTTCTTCGAGGCGCTGCTGCTGAGTTCCAGTTTTGTCTGAGCGGCGATTTTCCGCCATCCGAGCGCCGCGAATGGAGCCGAGCCCCGCATTCACGCTGCATCCGGCATCTGGCTTGATGACCAGATGCACGTCTTTGCCATTCTGCTTGACGACGTTATACATCGACGGCGCATACCAGGCCTCGGTCTCGGCCGCTTGCTGCTTTGAGAGATCGACGCCCAGCGCGTTCTCGTTGGGCGCTGTGCCGCCTTGCTTGTTCACGGGCCAAGTGTAGGCGTTGTAACCACAGCCGACGATGCAATAGTGGCAAGTGACGTTATGCTTCTTGGCGTCTGCGGGGATGATCGGCAGGCGGTCGATGTTTCTTTTGAAAGCCATGATATCTCTCCCTCAGAGCACGTTGGACAGGCGGCCGTAGAGCAATTCATCGACGCCCTCGGCGTAGATATCGCCCTTGTCATCGACCCTCAGCATGTATTGCGGCAGGTTCTGCGTGGCCTGCCCCCAGGTCTGCTGGCCGCCGGCCTCGCAGTCGAACACTGAGTAATGGCCAGGGCAATTCATGGTGCGGCTTTCGGAGTTGTAGCTGAGCGGAAAACCCTTGTGCGGGCATACAGTCGTGAAGCCGACGACGTCGCCATCGGGACCAGCACCACCTTCGACCGCTTTACCAAGCTTGATCAAAACACCCGGCGCGTCGGCATCAGGATAGGTGACGTCCACCGGCTCATTGACCTTGAGGTCCTTGATATTGGCCAGTCTTGAAGTGGGGTAATCCAGCAGGGCACCATTCGAGGCGGCCTTTGCCGGTGTCGCGCCAAACCCAACCACCGGAATTGCAGCAGCTGCCACGACACCCCCACGCAAGAACTGGCGGCGTCCGACTTCGACCAACTTGTCACATCTTTTCATGGCAAATCTCCCATTGTGCCGGGAGGAAGCTAGGCCTGGTCCGCCCATTCACTCATTTGCGCTGCACCAAAATAAAAGCCTAGCAATCAGGCAATTAGAAACTCCCAGTGTTCGGAAATCCGAACATGTTGCGCCGCCGAAGGTCCGGAAATCCGAACCCCAATCAGGAATACTCACCGGTGATCGAGAGTCGCTTCATTTTCTCCCACAGCGTCGTGCGCGAAATCCCCAGCAGCCGTGCCGCCTCCAGGATATGGCCTTTGGTTTCATGCAGAGCCCGTTCGATCTGGCGGCGCTCCGCCATATCACGCGTTTCCGAAAGCGTGGCGAAAGCCGTCACCATCGGGTGGCCGGCTGTTTCGATATCGGGAAACACATCGCCGGGCATCACCCATTCGGACTTCGCCAGCGCCACCGCCCTTTCCATGCGGTTTCGCAACTCCCTGACGTTTCCCGGCCAAGGATAGCTCAGTGCTGTGTCGAACGTCAGCGTGCTCACACCCTTGAGAGCCGGATGATCCTGTGCCTTGAACTGTTCGAAGAACAATTCGATGAGCCATGGTATATCGCTTGACCGCTGCCGAAGGGCGGGCACCTCGATGCCCATACCCGCAATTCGTAAGTAGAAATCCTCCCGGAAACGGCCCCCCTTTACCAAAGCACCCATCTCGCGAT
>JANLTS010000252.1:0-16252 GCA_031363045.1 Hyphomicrobiales bacterium | reverse complement strand
CCTGCAATTTCCACTGGCCCATTCAGTCTTGCTGTCAAGGTCGGGAAGGAACCTGCTGAAACACTTGGCGCCAACCGCCCAAGCATCGGCGCTGTCGAGTACCAATTATGTCATCGTCGCCTCGGCGCAGGTCCTGTTGCTGTTTTCCTGTTGGAGTTTCAGCGGCACCATTTGGTGGCGGGCGGACGGTTCGTGGGCGTGGGCACTGAGCCTGCTTTACGCTGCCAGCTGGCTTTTGCTGGCCAAAGCCATTCTCGATGCCGGCATCACCCTGCAAACCGGCTGGCTCGGCTGGTGGTCAGTCTTCCGCAATCGCCCGCCTTCATATCCCGGCATGCCGGCCCGTGGCCTGTTTCGCTTTTGCCGTCAGCCGATCTACCTGGCTTTCGCGCTGACCCTGTGGACAGTGCCCGTATGGACCCCCGATCAATTGCTGTTGGCCGTGACGCTCTCCGCCTATTGCCTCATCGGCCCGCTGTTCAAGGAGGCGCGTTTCACACGAGTCTTCGGTCAGGCCTTCGCCGACTACAAATCGACCCACCCGTATTTCCTGCCGTGGCCGCCATCGTCTCGCAACACAGCCAAGCGGAATGACCTGACGATCTATGACCGCTATGCCGCGAACTGGTGGGACGGCTCGGTGCGCTGGCTCCGCGTGCTGCAAAATCTTGTGCCTGCCCGCCTGGCATACTTTGATGGCGTCATCGACTGGCGTGGCAAGTCGGTGCTCGATCTCGGCTGCGGTGGTGGCTTCATGTCGGAAGCGTTGGCACGGCGCGGCGCTGTCGTCACCGGCATCGATCCCGCCGCTGCTGCCATTACCATTGCTGAGCGCCATGCTGCTGCTCAGGGTCTCGCCATCTCCTATCAGGTCGCCGCGGGCGAGCGCCTGCCATTGCCGGACCAGTCGATTGATCACGTGGTGTGTGTCGATGTGCTGGAGCACGTGACGGATCTGGGCGCCGTGCTGGGCGAGATCAGCCGCGTACTGCGCCCCGGTGGTTACCTCGCTTTCGACACGATCAACCGCAATTTTCTGGCCCGCCTCGTCATTGTCATCCTCGGCGAACGGCTGATCCGCCTGTTGCCGCGCGGCACCCATGACGCCGCCATGTTCATCACGCCCAGGGAACTTGAAGACTTGCTGCGGGCCAGGGGGTTCATCTCCTGCACGATGGCCGGGCTTGGCCCCGCTGGCCTCACCCGCCGGCTTGACATCACCTTCGGCCACCTGCCCTTTCTGACGATCCAGTACATGGGAATGGCACAGCGCGGCCCGAGTTGATTGGCAAGTGAGCCGAATTGCCATGCCATTGGCCTTGTCAACGCTGCCGCCCGAGCCTAGCGTCACCCCACGTTCGATCTAAGAACTTGGTTAGTAAGTGTCTCTGGTCAACACCACGAACAACGAGGAAACACCATGGCGAAAGCAGCCAAGAAAAAAGCCGCGCCAAAAGCCGCGGCAAAGTCAAAACCAAAAGCCAAGACAGCGGCAAAACCGAAACCCAAGGCAAAGCCGATTGCCCTTCACCCGATGATCGACAAGGGCGTCTTCGCCAAGGCAGGGCCGAAATTTGCAGGCGGCACCCTGAGCTGCAAATGCGCCGCCGATCAGGTGGTGGTCACCATCAGCGGCCAGACAGCCCACAATCACGCTTGTGGCTGCAGCAAATGCTGGAAGCCCAAGGGCGCGGTCTTCTCGGTCGTGGCCGTCACGCCACGCGACAATCTCAAGGTCACCGCCAATGAGGGCAAGCTCGAGATCGTCGATAGCGCGGCGACCATCCAGCGCCATGCCTGCAAGGACTGCGGCACCCACATGTATGGCCGCGTCGAGAACACCAAGCACGGTTTCTACGGTCTCGATTTCGTGCACACCGAACTCTCGAAGGACAGGGGCTGGTCGCCGCCCACCTTCGCGGCCTTTGTATCCTCGGTCATCGAGACCGGAACCGATCCGGCCCAGATGCCGGCGATCCGCGCCCGGCTGAAGAAGGTGGGCCTCCCACCCTATGACTGCCTGTCGCCACCGCTCATGGATTATCTCGCGGGCCATGCCGCAAAGGCGAAAGCCGGCGGCTGACATCATTCCGTTCTCCCGGCGGGGGCAATCCCCGCTGGGCCGTCAATCGCCCCGCCGCCGCACCGGGAAAGAAGGCTTGAACAATTGCCCCGGGCTGCCGCTCAAGCCGGCCTGGCGCACGTGGCTGGTCATCACCTTCTGGAACTGCACATTGGCTTGCACCTGCAGCGCATCGTAGTCAGCACCCCGCACCTTGAAATCAGTCATCACTTCGATGCCATCGATGAAGCTCGCCTCGAAGTCGCGGCCGCTACCGCTCAGCACCATGGTCTTGATCGGATCAATGAACTGGCCGAGGTGAAAGCCTGAGAGATCGAACACCGTGATGTCAGCCTTGGCCCCCGGCGCCAGGCGGCCGAGATCGTCACGCCGCAATGCCCGGGCGCCGCCAAGCGTCGCGGCACTGTAGAAATCCGCCGCCGTCGCGACGCAGGCGCCGCCATCCATGATGTGGCTGATGTTAAGGCCCTGACGCATGTTGTCGACGATGTCGGGCGGGAAGGTATCGGTACCCATGGCAATGTTGATGCCGCGCTTCGCATAGCTGCTGAACGACCGCAACGCTTCGCCCGACCGCGCGAACACCACCGGGCAATGAACGATCGATGCGCCGGATGCCACCAGCAGGTCGAGATCGCTGGCCCCGGCATAAATGCCGTGTGGCAGGATGGCGCGCTCTGTCATCAGGCCCAGCTGTTCGAGCCAGCGATAGGGCGTCATGTTATGCAGGGACTGCACCGTGTCGATCTCGTAGGTTGACTGGCAGCAATGCAGCCGCACCGGAACATCGAGTTCAGATGAAGCTTTCGCCGTCCGCCGCAACACGTCCGGCATCTGGGTTTCGATGCGGTCCGGCAACAGGCAACCTCGAACCAGCCCACCATGGCTGCCATCATGTTCGCCGATGAGGCGGATGGCATCGTCGAGACCGGCAAGCCCTTTCACCTCATCAAAATGCCGCGCCGTCTTGCCATCTGCGCCGATGTAAGTGACGCCACTCATGTAGCAGGGACCAAGATAGGTCCTGAGGCCCATGTCACCAGCGAGTGCCGCAACTTCAACGAATTCATCGTAGCTTTCAGCCCAGGCGCGATACAGCATCGAGGTGATCGGCATCGCCGTGGTGATGCCATTGCGGATCAGTTGCGTGAAGGCATAGCGGTACTTGAACAGTTGCTCGTCCGCCGTATAGGCCTCGACCGGACCGGACTTCAAATAGCTCTCGGACCACACCCGGCCGATCTCTTCGCCCGGGCGGTTGTCAAAGCCCAGGATGGTCGTGTCGAGATCACCCAGCGCATCAAGATCGATGAAGCCCGGCCCGATGATGGCATGGCCATAGTCGATGCTGCGGTCCACTTGTCCTTCAAAACCGTGCCCCACAAACAGGATGGTGTTGCCCTCGAACACCATCTCACCCTGCTCGATGATGATGTGGCTATGGCCATCGAAGCCGATGACATGGCTGCTTGAGATTTTCGTCCGCATACGGATCAACTCACCCTGCTACGCAGCAGTTTGCCTGCATCGGCGATCACCTCGCCGCGCCGCACGATGCTGCGGTCAACTGGTCTCCGGCACAGCGCATCGCCGATGTTCGCGGCATCGAGGAACAAGAAATCGGCGGGCTTACCAACGTCGAGGCCATGCGCCGCAAGCCCGAGCGCCTTGGCGCCCGCCGCCGTAGCGCAATCGAACGCCGCCGCGAATTCGCTATCCTTGCTCCATTCGAAGCGGAAGGCCAGCAGGAAGGCGCGCTCCAGCATATCGCCATTGCCCATCGGTGACCACGCGTCACGAATACCATCTGAGCCGCAGCACACGGTGACGCCCTGCTGACGCAGAAAATCCACCGGCGGAATGGCGGGAAAGATCGGGACCGCTGTCATGATGGCAATGCCGAGGTCGGCAAGGCGGCGCGCCAGCTTGTCAATCTTCGTCTCCGGCGCCATGCCAAGGCAATATGCATGGCTGATCATCACCTTGCCCCTTAGCCCATGTGCTTCCGTAAAGTCGGCAATCCGGGCAATCTGCCACAAGCCCAGTTCACCGCGGTCATGCAGGTGAACATCGACACCGCACCCATGCTTCGTGGCCATGTCGAAAAGAATTTTCAGATGCGCCACCGGATCGCCGTCGATGCCAGCGGGGTCAAGCCCGCCGACGTGATCGACACCAAGCTTCAGTGCTTCGTCCATCAACTCCGCTGTGCCGGGTGCGATCAGCATGCCGGTCTGCGGGAAGGCAACGAGCTGCATGTCGCAGAGGTCGCGGTACTTTTCGCGCAGAGCCAGCATGCCCTCGACATGCGACAAGCCGATATCGGGCGCCACGTCGATGTGCGAACGGATGTTGAGCGAACCCCGGGCGATCATCTGCTCGAGCAAGGTGGCCGAGCGTACGGCAATCGGCACGGTGAGGTTTTTCAGCACCTGGCGTTCATTGGCAATGTAACTGCTCAAGCTCGGCCCCGCCGTCACCGGATGCCACGGCAATCCCCACAGTGTCTTGTCGAGATGCACATGCGATTCGACCAGCGAGGGCAGAAGCAACTGCCCCTTGCCATCGGTAACGCGCGCCGCCGGCCGCTTGGCCTTGCCTGCCGGGCCGATGGCAGCGATCTTGCCTTCACTGCAAATCACATCGACGGCTGCCCCCTCAACAGTCCGCAAGTTGCGATAGATGTGATCGGACATATTGAGTGCTCTCCGGTGGCGCGTTTCGTGAATGGCATTTGAGCACCGCCATCAGCCATCACGCAAGAAGGGTTGTCGAGCGCGCTGGTTCGCCCAGTTCGCGAATGATCGCGGCGGCACTGCCACGCAGTGCCGCGATGGTGGGTCCGAGTAAGAGATTGCGGTCGAAAACCTCCGGCTGCCCAGCAAGAGATTGGCGGAGTGCCGCACCAAACGCCATGCGCAATTCAGTGCCGATGTTGAATTTCTTGACCCGCGTCTCTCGTGCCAGCCTTTGCCGCACGTCTGATGCAATGCCGCTGCCGCCGTGCAGAACCAGCGGCAAAGACGTCACGGCTTCAATCGCATGGAGGGCGGAAAAGTCGATTCCGCCGGACTTCTCCGTCTGCAGATGCACATTGCCAACCGATACTGCCAAGGCATCGACGCCCGTCTCCGCCACGAAACGTTGCGCCTCTTGCGATGAGGTTGCCTGCGATGGCCGGCCATCGGCATAGCCGACCACGCCCACTTCGCCCTCAACCGAAACTCCCGCCAAATGCGCCATCTCGGCAACCCGCGCCGTGATATCGATGTTGGCTTCAAGCTCCAGGGCCGAGCCATCGATCATCACCGAGGTAAAGCCATGGTCGATGCCGCTCGCGCACTCCTCCAACGTGTGGGCATGATCGATGTGGCAGACCACCGGCACCCGCGCCTGTTCCGCCAAATGCCGGAACATCCGGCCCAGCACCGGCACCGGCATGTAGCGGCGGCAGCCAGGCCCGGCCTGCAGGATGATTGCATGGCCGGTGTCATCCGCTGCCTCGACGAAGGCCCGCGCATCTTCCCAGCCGAGAACCACCAGGCCCGCCACTGCATAATGCCCTGAGAGCGCCGGCAGAAGAACCTCACGAAGTGTTGCAACTGTCATTTGAACTTGGCGATCATGTCCTTGATGCCGGGAATGGTTTCGATCTGATAGGCATGTGTCGGCTGGAAGAACTGCACCAGCGGCCTCTGGCTCAAACCGCCCAGAATGGTGAAATAGTACATCTCAGAGCCCGGCGCCACGACACACGGATGATAGCCCTTTTCCAGCACCACGGTCGAACCATCAAGCAGATGATAGGCATCGCCAACCTTTCCGTCCTCGCGCTGCACCAATTGCAGTCCGAAGCCATGATTTGGCCGAAAGCGGAAATTATAGGTCTCGTCATGCCGCGTCTCGAGCGGCAGCCGGTCGGTGTCATGCTTGTGCGGCGGAAACCCCGACCAACCACCGGCCCCGACCGTGAAAAGCTCGGAGACCAGCAACCTGCCGACCCGGTCGCGATACTTGGTACCAAGAATATGTTTGATCTTGCGATGCGTCTTGGTGTCATCCGAACCATACTGCACCTTGTCGATGTCAGCAGCACGCACCGCAAACGGCATCAGCACATGATCGAACTTCGCCCCCGCCACGAACACTTCCGTTGCATCAGACACACAGACCATGCGGGCCTTCGCACCTGAGGGGACATAGACACCTTCGGGCTCGCCATCCCACACATCAGCTCCGCGTTGGCCTATACCTGCAAAGCTTTCGCCCTCAACATCGATATCGATGGTTCCGGTGGCGGGAACGATGCCGGTCTCATAGCCCGGCACGCAATATTCGAAGGCATCGCCCTTCTGGAGCTTGACGATGTTGAAATAGTTGAGCGGCACCCGCGCATCATCGCTATCGATCACCGGGCGATTGGCATTGTCAAAGGGCGGAATGTGCATGGGCGAATTCCTTCAGTCTCGTCAGGTGCCGGAATGATCGGCAATGAATTGGTCGAGTTCGGCACGTGTCGGCATGGCCGGCGCACAGCCGACCTTCGTCACCACGATGGCGGCCGCGGCAGACCCGCGCCGCACCGCTTGAGCGAGGTCAAGCCCCGCCGCCAGCGACATGACGAAGCCACCCATGAAGGCATCGCCAGCCCCTGTGGGCTTTAAAGGCCGCACTGTGAAAATGCCAGTTTCAAACTGCAGTTCAGGCGCAAAGGTGATGGAGCCCCTTTCGCCCATCTTGTAGACCACGGTTTTGGACTGTCGTTCGGCCAACGACTTCGCCAATACCAAGCCATCGCCACAATTGGCCATGACCGCGAATTCCACGTCATTGCCAATGACGATGTCGCTCATTTCCGCAGCCCGGCTGCATGTTGCTGCGGCATCTTCTGCACTCGTCCAGGAGTAGGGCCGATAGTCCACATCGAACACCACGCGAAGCTGCGCCGCGCGGGCCATCGTCATGGCGCGGAACGTTGCGGCGCGCGATGGTTCAATTGCCAGGCTGGTGCCGGTGACGATCAACACCGCGTAATCTGCAAAGTCGATGCCGCTGACATCCGCCTCGTTCAATGCGAAATCGGCCGCACCATTGCGATAGATCACCGACTGGCAATTCTCGGCGCGCGTTTCGACCACGGCCAGCGAATTGCGCGCCTCGCCGCCCATCGCCCGCACATGTTCTGAGCCAACACCATAGCGCCTGAGTTCGTTGACGACGAAACGTCCTATCGCATCATCCGACACGGTGGTGAAGAGCGAAGCGGCGCCACCCAGCCTGACGATCGCCACCGCGATATTGGCGGCGGAGCCTCCCAGGGCGGAAGTGAAACGTTGCGCCTCCTCGGTCTTGGTACCCGGCGGATCGGCATAGAGATCGAGCCCGGCGCGGCCCACCACCAGGAAACGGTTGCCGCCGGCGATACGCCAACCTTTCATTGTGACCCCCTCGCAGCTGCGATCTTGACGGTTCAGCGTAAGTGCGGTCTGAGGTGAATGCAACAGATTGCAAACAGGATTCGCATGACCTCGATCGGCATCGGCATTGTTGGCGGCGGCTATATGGGCAAGGCCCACGCCGTGGCCATGGCCGCCGTAGCTGCTGTCTTCGACACCACCCTGCGGCCCTCGCTGGAAGTCATTTGCACCACCACGGAATCGGGTGCGGCGGATAAGGCGCGGCAATTCGGATTTGCCCGCTCGACCGCCGATTGGCGGATTCTGGTCGATGACCCTCGCGTCGAAGCCGTCGTCATCGCCAGTCCGCAGGAGACCCACCGTGACATCGCGCTCGCCTGTTTCGCCCGCAGCAAACATGTCCTCTGCGAAAAGCCACTGGGGCTCGGTTTAGTGCAGTCGCGTGAAATGCTGGCCGCAGCCGAGGCCAGTGGCTGCATCCACATGACCGGCTTCAACTACATTCGCACCCCCGCCTCGCAACTGGCCCGCCAGATCATCACATCGGGCGAAATCGGCACCATGACGTATTTCCGCGGCGAACATACCGAGGACTTCCTTGCCGATCCGGCCCTGCCCGCGTCCTGGCGGACGGAAGGTTTGGCCAATGGCAACATGGGCGATCTTTCGCCCCACATCATCAACGCGGCCTTCGCCCTGGCGGGCCCCATCTCCTCGCTCATCGCCGAAATTGAAACCGTGCACAAATCCCGGCCTTCGCCACAAGGCGAAGCCGCCGTCACCAATGACGATCAAGCCCAGATCACTTGCCGCTTTGCTTCCGGCGCCTTGGGCTCGCTGTTCATCAGCCGGATCGCCACTGGCCGCAAGATGGGTTACGTCTATGAGATCTTCGGCACCAGGGGCGCCATCCGCTTCGATCAGGAAGACCAGAACGCCCTTTGGCTTTACAAGGGCGATGCCAAGCCCGACCGCCAGGGCTTTACCAAGATTCTCACCGGTCCGCTGCATCCGGACTACCAGCCCTTTTGCTTGGGGCCAGGCCATGGCACAGGTTACCAGGACCAGATCATCATCGAGGCCCGCGATTTTCTCGAAGCCATCGCAACCGGCACGTCGACATGGCCGACATTCCGCGATGGCATGGAGGTCAATCAGGTGATCGAAGCTGCTTGGGCCTCACACCGGCAACGCCGCTGGATTGATATTGGCGCAATCTGAACTCATATGACTGCAACGGACGGACACCTCACATGACGAAACTGAAATGGGGCATGATCGGCGGCGGCGAAGGCAGCCAAATTGGCCCGGCGCACCGCATCAGCGCCGCCCTCGATGGGCTTTATGACATGACAGCGGGAGCCCTTGATGCCGATCCGGCCAAGGGCCGCGACTATGCCAAGAAGCTCGGCATTGCTCCTGACCGCGCCTATGGCGATTGGAAAGAAATGTTGGCAAGTGAGAAGAACCGCCGGGACCGGCTCGACCTCGTGACCGTCGCCACCCCCAACTCCACGCATTACGTCATCACCAAGGCCTTCCTCGAAGCCGGCATCAACGTGTTGTGCGAGAAGCCGATGACGGTGACAGTCGAGGAGGCCGAGGACATCGCCGCCACGGCCAAACGCACCGGTTCGATCTGCGCTGTCAACTATGGCTATTCCGGCTATGCGCTGGTGCGCCACATGCGCGCCATGGTGGCCCGTGGCGATCTCGGCAAGATCCGCCTCATCAAGGCCGAATTTGCCCACGGCTTCCATGCCGACGCGGCCGATGCCGATAATCCGCGGGTTCGCTGGCGCTATGACCCGGCACAGGCAGGTATCTCGGCGCAGTTCGCCGACTGCGGCATCCACGCGCTCCATATGGCAAGCTTCATCGCCGGCCAGGATGCAAAAGAACTCACTGCTGATTTCATTTCCTGCCTGCCCGGCCGCAAGCTGGAGGACGACGCGATGGTCAGTATACGGATGGATCGCGGCGCCATGCTGCGCCTGTGGACCAGTTCGGTGGCGGTTGGCTCCATGCATGGACTCAACATCCGGGTCTTCGGCGAGAAGGGCGGCTTGCGCTGGGCCCAGCAATGGCCGGACCAGCTCTACTGGACGCCACTCAACAGTCCCACGGTTACACTAGAGCGTGGCGGCCCCGGCCTGTCGCCCGAGGCTGACCGTGCCTCGCGCATCGCCATCGGCCACGCAGAAGGAATGCCGCTGGCCTTCGCCAATATTTATTCCGACCTGGCGGAAGTCATCTCGGCCAAAAACCACAACCGCGCGCCCGATCCGCTGGCCTGCCACTATCCGACAGCACTTGACGGCTTGCGCTCGATTGCTGCGATCAAGGCGGCGGTTGATTCCGCCAGCCATGGTGGCACCTGGACTGACGCGCGGCCGCCCAGCCTCAGATAGGGGCTCGCTCAGATAGCGGGCTTGGAAGAACCATCGGAAGTGGCAATGCATACGGGAACCAGGAACTCTAGTACCATGCCGATCTTCGCCGAACTGGGTGTCCGCACCATCATCAACGCCAAGGGCCCGGCAACCAGGCTGTCGGGTGGCATCATGCGGCCAGAGGTCTCCGCCGCGATGGTGGAAGCGTCCCAAGCTTGCGTCGATATCGCCGAACTTCAGGCGGCAGCTTCGCTCCGTATTGCCACCGCAACTGGCGCCGAAGCGGGCTATGTCGCTTCCGGCGCCTCCGCCTGCCTGCTGCTATCGGCGGCAGCCTGCGTGACCGGACTCGACCCCGGCCGCATGGCGAGATTGCCCGACACCACCGGCATGAAGAACGAATGCATCATGGTGCGCAGCCAGCGCAATTTCTATGACCATGCGATCCGCGCCGCCGGCATGAAGATCATCGAGGTGGGCCTACCCGACCGCTATGCCGGTGCCGGTGTCCGCGATGCTGAAGGCTGGGAGATTGCCGATGCCATCACCGAGCACACTGCTGCGGTTTTCTATGTCGCCGATGCTGCCGCCCGGCCATCGCTGACCGAAATTGTGGCGGTGGCCCACGCCCATGGCCTTCCGGTGATCGTCGATGCCGCGGCGCATTTGCCACCGCAGGCCAACCTCAAACGCTTCATCGCCGAGGGCGCTGATCTCGTTGCTTACTCAGGCGGCAAGGCGCTGGGCGGCCCGCAGGCCAGCGGCATTCTGGCGGGCAAGCGCGATCTCGTCATGGCCGCAGCCTTGCAGCATCTCGATCTCGACGTCTTCTGGGACCTCTGGCAACCGCCCACCACATTGATCGACAAGGCACGGCTGAAAGGCACCCCGCAGCACGGCATCGGCCGCAGCTGCAAGGCCGGGAAGGAAGAGATCGCGGGCCTCCTCATCGCGCTGAAACTGTTCATCGCTGAAGGTGACGCCGCCCGCCACGCCCGTTGGCTGGCCGATTGCGAAATTGTCGCTTCTTGTCTCAAGGGTGCCGTGACCATTACTGCCCGAAGCGACACCAGCAGCGTGCCAACTGTCGAGATCGCCCTTGATCCCGCTCGCATCACTGTCGCCGCCCTCACCTTGAAACTGCAACGGGCGACACCCGCCATCGCCATCGACCCGTTCCTGCGCGACCGCAATGTGGTGATCGTCAATCCCATGTGCCTGAAACCCGGAGAGGCCCAAATTGTCGGTCGGGCGATTGCAGCTGCAATCGGCTAATGCTGCACTGCATTTATAAAAACCATTTGCATTATTAAAAAATCCAGCCATGATCGACCCTTCAGCAAGCGGGTGGCGGCGTGGTATCTCTCAAGGGAACCAACCAGGAATTCGGACGGCCCTATAACCGGCGCATCGTTCTCGAGGCGATCCGGCAATACGGGCCAATCGAGCGCGCCGATATTGCAAGGCGCGTCGGCCTCACCGTCCAGACAGTGGCCAACATCATCCGCGAACTCGAGGAACTGGGCTTCATCACCGGCGCCCGTACCCAGCCAAGAGGCCGGGGGTCTCCCGCCACCGCCCTCACCATCAACGCGTCCGGCGCCTATGCCATCGGCGTCCATCTGACGCCGCGTGGGCTTGAGGCCGCTCTCGTCGATTTGTCCGGCCGCATCATCGCCGAGGAGCGCCGCGCCATGGTAAGCCCGGCACCCGATCTGGCCTTTGCCGAGATCCGCCGCCTGGTGCAGCTGTTCAAGGCCAGCCTCAAGGGCAAGCGCCTGTTGGGGCTGGGTCTCGCCATGCCCGGCCCCTTCGATGTCGAATCGATGAGTTTCGTCGGCCCCACGACGCTTGAAGGCTGGCGCAATGTTGCGCTTGCCGACAGGCTGGCCGAAGCCTCTGGCCTCGCAGCCTTCATCGAGGTCGATCACGCCGCTGCCGCACTTGGCGAAAGACTGCATGGCGCCGGCAAGGATTTCCGCGACTTCTATTATCTCTATTTCGGCGTCGGCCTTGGCGGCTGCATGGTGCATGACGGCCTGCCGTGGCGCGGCTCGCACTGCAATGCCGGCGAGATTGGCCACATGCCCATGGTGCTTGGCGGCATGGACTGCCCCTGTGGCAATCAAGGTTGCCTCGAACGCTATCTCTCGCTCGAAGCCTTTGACCGGCGCGCCGGGATCACCGGGCGGGCCGGCTGGATTGCCGAGACTGCGCCCTTGCTCCGCAACGCCGTGGTCACCATCGAGAATCTCTTCGATCCCGAGACCATCATCGTCGGCGGCATCGCCGAGGATGAGCTGATCGATGATCTCATTGCCGCCGCACAACCCTTGCCCAATTCAATTTCGCAGCACCGCGACCGCAAGGTGCCGCGCCTCATTCGCTCGCACAGCGGCCATGATGCCGTGCTGCGCGGGGCAGCCGCACTCGCCTTGTCGGGCGTGCTGAGCCCACGCTTCGGCATCATGTTCGCGGAAGGCGAGCGCCAGGAGAAAGACATGATGTTCATCGGGAGCCGCGTGGCATGACGAGCAACGCCTTGTTGCAACTCGAAGACATCAAGATGAATTTCGGCGCCATCGAGGCGCTGAGAGGCATCAGCTTCACCGTCAACAAGGGCGAGGTCGTGGCCCTGCTCGGCGACAATGGCGCGGGCAAATCAACACTCGTCAAAATCATTTCCGGCGGCTTGAAGCCAAGTGCTGGCCGCATGTTGTTCGACGGCACCGAGCATACGTTTGCTTCGCCCGCCGAAGCCAAGGCCCATGGTGTCGAAACCGTCTATCAAGACCTGTCGCTCTGCACCAACGTCGATGTCGTCGGCAATTTCTTCATGGGCCGCGAGATCGTGAAGAAATACTTCGGCATTCCGGTGTTGCAGGAAAAAGCCATGGAGGATGTGGTGGCCAGTGCGATGGCGAGTGCCGGCACTCACATTCCAAGCTTGCGCACCAATGTCGAGTATCTCTCCGGTGGCCAGCGTCAGGCCATCGAGTTGAACCGCTTTGCCCATTGGGGCGGCAAGCTGGTGTTGCTTGACGAACCCTTCGCCGCTCTTGGCGTCGAACAGACCAGGCGCGGCCTCGAGATGATCAAGCGCATCGCCGCGCAAGGCATCGGCGTCATCATCATCACCCACATCATGACCCAGGCTTTTCAAGTGGCCGACCGCATCGTCGTCATCCGCCAGGGCATTGTGGCGGGCGATGTCGCAGCAAAGAAGACCAGCCCCGACGAAGTTGTCCGCATGATCACCGGCGAGACGCTCTTGACGGCAGCGTCATGACCGGAGCCACACAACAACCCGAAAAACAGAAGAGGCCGAATGGCCCACACAACTGCCTGAACCACAACCCAAGGAGACATCCATGAACCACATTCGCCGACTGCTTACCGCCTCCATCGCCCTCGCGGCGATGGGCCTCGTCAGTCCCGCCTTCGCCGAGATGAAAGGCAAGATCTATTACATGGTGCCGACCCTGCTGGACGAATTCCAGACCGAGTCGGTGTCGTCCCTCACCAAGTTTCTGGGCGATGTCGGCTACGAGGTCGTGACCCTCAACGCCGACAACAAGACCGACCTGCAACAGAGCCAGATGAACGACACGATTCTCCTCAAACCCGCCGCCATCGTTCTGGCCGCAGTCGACTTCAATGCGCTGGCGCCGTCGATCGAGAAGGCCCGCGCCGCCGGTATTCCGGTGATCCAGTTCGACCGCCAGATCAAGTCGACGCCGTCGGACTTCACGTCGGTCGCCGGCACCGTCGAGATCGGCTACGTGGCCGCAGGCGAAGTCCAACGCCTGCTGAAGGAAAAGAACGGCGCTGTAAAAGGAAAGATCCTGCAGGTGCTGGGCGATCCCGCTGATCCCTATACGCTCGATATCCAGCAGGGCTTCGAGGAGAAGATGAAGGAGTTCCCCGATGCCCAGATCATCTCGCTGCCCGCCATGCAGTGGGCCCCTGAAAATGCCGGCACCATCGTCAATGACCAGATCGTCGCCAATCCAGACATCGACTTGATCTTCCTGCATGCTGCGCATCTTTCGGTGGCCGCCGTGGCAGCCCTTGAAGCCAAGGGCAAGAAGCCGGGCGACGTGATGATCATGTCGTCCAACGGTGCTCCCGTCGGCCTCGATCTGATCCGCAAGGGTTGGCTCAATGTCGAAGTCGAGCAGCCGCTCTACGCACAGTCGGCGGCGGTTGCGATGTTTGCCGACAAGATCGTCAACAAACAGGAGATCAAGCCGGGCACCTACAATGTGCTCGGTCTCGAATCCACCGTGACCATCGAAGCCTGGGGCCCGAACATCAAGATTCCCGGCGCGGCGATCACCAAGGACAACGTCGATGAAGCCCGCTTCTGGGGCAATCTGAAGGCTCCCACAGACAAGATCATGCCGGTGGAATGATCTGACAAGACATCGTCAGCTAAATCGGTAATCCCCTCTAACCGTCATGCCAGCGAAGGCTGGCATCCAGCTTCTCTCCCGTTGTGGGAGAAAGTAGCGGGACCCCAGCCTTCGCTGGGGTGACGGACCGGGGGGTATTTGTTTCCTCCGCACACGGATCACCCATGACCTCTCCACGCCAGCGCGCCATTGCCGAATTCATTCTCGACCATCTCGTCTGGTTCATGCTGGCCGTGGTGCTGACGGCATTTTCGATCTTCGTGCCGAACTTCTTCCAATTCGGCATCTTCGCCAACATCGTCGAACAATCGACATTCGTCGGCGTCATGGCCATCGGCCTTGCCATCGTCATCATCGCTGGGCACATGGACCTGTCGGTCGAGTCAACCGCGGCGCTTGCCGCCATGGCCACCGGCATCCTGTTCTGTTCGCGCGGCATCGGGCTTGGCGTCACAATGACGCCGGAATGGCTGGTGCTGCCGGTCTCGCTCCTCATTGCGCTGGTCATTGGCGGTCTCATCGGCTTCCTCAACGGCGTCTTCACCATCAAGCTCAAGATGAACGCCTTCATCGTGACGCTCGCGTCCTATATCTGGGTGCGCGGCCTCGTGGTGGCGATCTCTGGCGGACGTTCGGCCCAGGACCTGGCACCCTCGATCCGCGTCATCGGCATTCAGTCGGTTTTTCAGGTGCCGCTCATCGCCTGGATCGCCATCGTCTGCTTCATCGTCTTTTCATTTATCCTGGCGCGCACGCCGTTTGGCCGCCACATTACGCTGATTGGCGGCAATGCTGTTGCCGCCTTCCGCGCCGGCATCAAGGTTGACCGGTTGATGTTCGTGGCCTTCATGCTGGCGGGCGCCATCGCCGGAATGGCCGGCTGGCTGCTGGCCATCCGCACCAGTGGCGCCACCGCCAATCTCGGCACCGGCATGCTGTTCAATGCCTTTGCCGCCGTGGTCATTGGCGGTGTCAGCCTGAAAGGTGGCGTCGGCAAATTGCCCGGCGTCTATGCCGGTGTGCTGTTGCTCTCCTCCATCCACACGGCGATCAACCTGATGGGACTGCCTGTACATTATACCCAGGTGATCCTCGGACTGCTGGTGCTCGCCGCCGTGCTGCTCGACACACTGAAACTGCAAATCCGCCAGAGGTTCGCATGACAATGAGGCTTCAAGGCAAAATCGCGCTGGTCATTGGTGCTGCACGCGGCATCGGCGAAGGCATTTCCCAGCGCTTCGTCGAAGAGGGCGCGAAAGTGGTGATTGCCGATACCGAAGTGGCCGCTGGCCGCGAGACGGCAAAACGGCTGGGCGGGCTATTCGTCGAGACCGACATCTCGCAATTCGATCACGCCAAGCGTGCCGTGCAAACCGCACTCGATGGTTATGGCACCCTCGACATTCTGGTGCAGAACGCCGGCATCTATCCCTGGACGTTGATTGAGAATACCAGCCCCGAAGAATGGGACAAAGTTCTGGCGGTGAATCTCAAGGGCACTTTCCTCGCCGCCCGCGCCGCCCTGCCGAACATGAAGGAAAAAGGCGCCGGGCGGATGATCTTCACATCCTCGATCACCGGGCCGCGCGTCACCAGCCCCGGTCACGGCCATTATTCGGCGAGCAAGGCCGGCATCAACGGCTTCATCAAATCGGCGGCCCTCGAATTCTCAAGCTACGGCATCACCGTCAACGGCATTGAGCCCGGCAACATTCTGACAGACGGCATGCAGATGCACCGCTCCGCCGCTTTCATCAAATCCATGGAAGTGGCCGTCCCGCTGGGCCGCCTCGGAACACCGCGCGACATCGCCAATTGCGCGCTGTTCCTCGCCTCCGATGACGCATCCTATATCACCGGCACAACGATCGTCGTCGATGGCGGCCAGACGCTTCCCGAAGGCGCCGATTTCAGGATCAATCCGGATTGATGTAAGCGTCCTCC
>JANLTS010000149.1:0-2407 GCA_031363045.1 Hyphomicrobiales bacterium | reverse complement strand
GGAGGGGCAGGGGTGGGGGTCCGCGAGTCATGCCGCCAACCACCCCCCACCCCAACCCCTCCCCACAAGGGGGAGGGGCTATAATCAAACTCGTTTCTTCAGCTTCAAAATCTCGCGGCCTTCATCCGGGCTCGCCACCTTGGTGCCGAGGAGCTCGATGATCTTCACGGCCTTTTCGACCAATGTCCCGTTGGTGGCATAGACGCCGCGCTCGAGATAGAGATTGTCCTCGAGGCCGACGCGCACGTGACCACCCAGCAGCACGGCCTGCGCCACGGCCGGGAACTCATTGCGGCCGATGCCGAAAGCCGCCCAGACGGCGCCCGCCGGCAATTGCGACTTCTGGTAGGCCATCGTCTCCGAGTCATAGGGCGCGCCCCATGGAATGCCGAGGCACAGCTGGAACAGCGGCGGATCCTGGATCAGGCCTTCGGTGCAGAGTTGGCGCGCGAACCATAAGTTGCCAGAGTCGAAAATCTCCATCTCGGGCTTGACGCCATAGGACATGATGAGCTTCGCCTGTTCGCGCAATTGCGCCGGTGTCTGGATGACGATGGTGTTGCCGTCACCGAAGTTCAGCGTGCCACAATCGAGCGTGCAGAGTTCAGGCTTCAACTGCTTCACATGGATCAACCGCTCTTCGGGTCCCACGCAATCGGTGCCCGGTCCGAAGTCGAGCGGCCTTGCGCCCGATCCCACTTCAACATCGCCCCCCATGCCAGCGGTCAAGTTGATGATGACCTCTTTGTTCTTCGCCCGGATGCGATCCATCACCTCGCCATAATACTCAACCTTGCGCGAGCCCTTGCCGGTGGACGGCTCGCGCACATGGCAATGGACGATTGTTGCACCGGCGCTCGCCGCTTCCAGCGCCGAATTGGCGATCTGCTCTGGCGTTACCGGAATGGCTGGATGTTTGCCGACGGTGTCGCCCGCCCCGGTGACGGCGCAGGTAATGATGACTTTGGGCTGCATGGGAGTCTCCTGATGATGGCAAAGAGGCTAGTCCCACCCGATTTTTAGCATTTGACTTTTTTCGTCATGTGCTTTTCTTTTTCCGCCATGAAGACGTACGACGTTGCCTTCCTGCTGTTGCCGAAGTTCTCGATGATGGCGCTTTATGGCGCGCTCGAGCCCCTGCGCGTGGCCAATCGCTTTGCCGGACCAACCTTCTCCTGGCGTTTCGTCTCGGCGGACAACCAGCCCGTGGCGGCTTCAAACGGCATCCCGGTTTCGGTGTCGGGCGGATTGGCCGACATCGGCAAGCCGGATATGGCGGTGGTTTTGGCGTCCTATGAGCCCGAGAAGGCTCTGTCCCGGCCGCTGCTCGCCGCCATTCGCGGCCTGGCGCGCCGCCGCGTGTTGATGGCGGCGATTGATACCGCTCCCTTTCTATTGGCGGAAGCGGGTGTACTCGATGATTACCGCGCCACCTGCCATTGGGAAAGTCTCCCGGGATTTCGCGAGAGCTATCCGAAGGTGCAGGCCGAGCAGGCGCTCTATGTCACCGACCGCGACCGCATGACGTGTGCAGGTGGTGCAGCCGCAATCGACATGATGCTGGACTGGATCGGCAGGTTGCTGGGCAGGCCACTGGCGGTGCTGGTCGCCGATCAGCTGGTGCATTTCCGGTCGCTTGAACAGCCAGCCCAGACCAGACTCCCGGCGGCGGCGCGCTATGGCACCACCGATGCGCGGCTCCTCAAGATTATCACCGTCATGGAAGAACAATGCGAGGAGCCGCTTGCCGCACCAGCGCTTGCCAAGGTGGCAGGCGTTTCGCAGCGGCAAATGGAACGCCTCTTTGCCGACGAACTGGGCGAACGGCCGATGGGCCTTTATCTCAAGCTCAGGCTGGAAAAGGCCGAGCGCCTCATCACCTATTCGTCGATGAGCATGCGCGAGATTGCGCTGGCTTGCGGCTTCTCCTCGCTGCCGCTGTTCTCGCGCAGCTTCCGGGCAAGATACGGCAAACCGCCCTCGGCGCTGCGGCAGGCACCGGCCAACGGATAATCGGATGCTTGACTCCGCTGGATATATTGCGCATGTCGTGCGGGTTTGCAGGGCATAAATATCTGCAGTGATTCAAACTGTTCTGCAAATCCAACGTTGGGCGAAAGCCCAAATCGACCAGATTGATTAAGCTATTTTTCATCCTTGTCGCTGATTCTGTCCAGCCAATTGGCCGGCTGACCGGTGCAACTCGAATGATCTTGTTTGACCTGTCTTCTGCACTTCTGATAACGCCAGCTCACTTTGCTCTACCGTGTGCAGTACTTGATGGTTGCTTGAACAAGCTTGATTTGAGCCGCCAGTCGGATGAGTTGTGAAGGCCTCCATTCCGCGATGTCTAATGCAGGATCAATGTGAGTCATGAAGTCAACCACTGTCGTATGCAAGTTTGCAC
>JANLTS010000138.1:0-12641 GCA_031363045.1 Hyphomicrobiales bacterium | reverse complement strand
ACGGTGGATGTGGCGGCCTGCACGGCAAACGACATCGCGCTGGCAATCACACCCGATGGCGTCAGGCGGCCGGTGGCCGTATCGATCATCACTTTCATGCTGGCTCTCACCGGAAAAATGATGGTGAAGGACAAGCTGGCGCGCATGGGTGCACCGGGTTTCGCGGCACGTGGCGAGCACATGGGCGTTGGGCTTGTCGGCAAGACGCTTGGATCGCTCGGCGTCGGCAACATCGGAGCGGAAATGTTCAGGCTTGCGCGGCCCTTCGACATGCGCTTCATCGCCCATGATCCGTATGCGGACAAAGCCGTTGCCGCCGAACTCGGCATCGAACTGGTGCCGCTCGAAGACTTGTTCCGGCGTTCCGACATCCTCTGCGTCAACTGCCCGCTGACGCCTGCCACGCATCACATCGTCAACGCCGAGCGGCTGGCGTTGATGAAGCCCTCGGCGTTCTTCATCAACACCGCGCGCGGGCCCATCGTCGACCAGAAGGCTCTGACGAATGCCTTGCAGCAGCGCCGCATCGCCGGGGCCGGTCTTGATGTCTTCGAAGCCGAGCCCACCGATCCGGACGATCCGATCTTCAAGCTCGACAACATTATCGCTGCACCGCATGCCTTGTGCTGGACCGACCAATGCTTTGCCGGAAATGGTGCCGCTGACGTGAAAGCAGTTCTCGACGTGCAACGCGGAGAAGTGCCGAGGGGCGTCGTCAACGGCCAAGTTCTCGACCAGGCAGGATTCAAGGCCAAACTCGCGGGCTATGCCAGGCAATATGGCTGACACAATATTTCCCCGCGGAGGAAAAACGGGGAACAACGAAGGGTGGCCTGAGGGCTGCCGTTCACAACTGGGAGGAAGACCATGGTTACAAGACGTGACATCGGCAAGATCGGCGTTGCCGCCGGCCTCGCCGGAACGCTTAGCCGGCCAGCGTGGGCGGCGGACGCCGCAGCAACAGCCGTTGAAGCCGCCAAGCAATTCTCCGGTCAGACGATCACCATCGTCTGGGAAGCGGGACTGCAATCGCTTGATCCGCTGAACTTCTCCGGCCCGAAGTGGAAAGAATTGACCGGCATCGACGTCAAGGTCGTCGAGGTTCCAGTGGCCGAGATGTTCACCAAGATCATGCAGGACTACAAGTCGGGTGCGGGTGCCTACGATGCGCTCAACGTCATCCCGTCGTGGATGCCCGACCTTGCCAACGCAGGCGCTCTCGAAGTGCTGGACCCGTTCGTCGACAAGTATGGTTTCCGCGATGAGTTGCAGAAGATCGCCTCGACCTACCGCGACAACCAGATGATGGCCAACGGCAAGATCTATGGTTTCCCGGACGATGGCGACGTGTTCGTCATGTATTTCCGCAAGGACGTGCTCGCCGATCCGGCGATCCAGAAGGCCTACAAGGACAAGCATGGCGCCGACATGCCGGTGCCGCCGACCAACTGGAAGGACTTCGACCAGGTCGCAGCCCTCATCACTGAAGTGTCCGCCGGCAAGATCTACGGCGCGGCGTTCTTCCGCGAGGCCGGTTACGGCAACTTCATGTTCCAGGAGCGCTTCCGCAACGAGGGCGGCAAGTTCTTTGATGGCGAGACGATGAAGGCGACGATCAACACCGATGCCGGTGTCAAGGTCTTCACCGACTGGCTGGCCGAAAACAAGTTCGCGCCAGCTGGTGTGGAACAATGGGGCTTCGTCGAGAACCTCGCGGCCTTCCTGCAAGGGCAGACGGCGATGACCATCTCATGGCCGCCCTATGGCCGCTGGGCCGCCAGCTACGGCACCGACCAGGAAGTGATGAGCTGGGTGCCGAAATCGACGATCGCCGGCAAAGTCGGTTACGCGATGACACCGGGCGGACACCCGGAACTCGCCGCCGGCTTCTGCCTCTCGGTGTCGTCGGGCTCGAAGAACAAAGAAGCCGCTTATCTGTTCATCCAGTGGCTGAACAGCGAGTCGGTGAGTCTTGAGCGCGTCAAGCTGCCCTATGCGCTGCGTGATCCCTTCCGCGACTCGCACTTCACCGATCCGGGCTATCTTGCTCTTTGGCCGGATGCCAAGGACTATCTCAAGGCCCTGCAGGACGGCGCCAACAACGGTCTCCTCGACCTGTCGCTCCTGCAAACGGACAAGTATGAGGAAGTGCTCCGCCAGTCGGTGTCGAAGCTGTGGGCGGGCGAGGACCCGAAGGCCATCCTCGATGCCGCGGCTGCCGAATGGGATGTCATCACCGAGAAGATCGGCGTCGACAAGCAAAAGGCGGTCTATGCCGATTGGGCCGCGAAGTCGGGCGCTTATCCGAAGATGTAAAAGGAAAAGTGCCCTCATCCGGCCTTCGGCCACCTTCTCCCACCTTCGGCGGGAGAAGGCGCTGATTGGTTGAGCCTTCTCCCGCGGTGCAACCATGGGAGAAGGTGCCCGACAGGGCGGATGAGGGCCTGCTTAACCAGAGCCATGACCACCGCCGTTCATCCCGACCGTTTCTTCCGTTACTGGCTGGTTGCCCCCGCAATCTTCCTGCTGCTGGCTGTTGGGCTGTTTCCGCTGATCTACTCCCTCATCGTCAGCTTCATGCGCATCGACATGATGGACACCGACACGTCATTCCACGGGCTTTATAATTACGCCAACCTGTTCAAGGATGCGCGGCTGTGGTGGTCGCTGGCCCACACGTTGCTGATCACGGCGATAGCACTTCCCATCGAATTGCTGCTTGGCCTCGCCATGGCCTATCTGTTTCTGGAGCGCATGCCGGGACGCCAGATATTTGTCGCCCTGCTGGTGCTGCCGACGATCATCTCGCCCATCGTCGCGGGGGCTACGTGGCGGTTGATGTTTGATAATCAATATGGCCCGATCAACCAGATCCTGTCGTGGTTTGCGGGCCAGCGTGTCAACGCGCTGTGGAACATCAAGCCGGATCTGGTTTATCCGGCCATCATCTTCTGCGAAATCTGGCAGTGGACGCCTTTCATGTTCCTGATCCTCCTGGCGGCACTCTCAAACGTCGACAAGTCACAGACCGAAGCCGCCGAAATCGACGGCGCGTCGTTCATCCGCACCTTCCGCTACATCGTGCTGCCGGCGATCTGGCCGGTGATGGCGATTGCCATCTTGATCCGCGGGCTCGATCTGTTCCGCATCTTCGATATCATCTGGGCGTTGACGCAAGGCGGGCCAGGCACGATGACCGAGACCATCTCGATCTATGCCTATGTGCAGGGCTTCAAGCAATTCGAGACCAGTTATACGGCGGCCATCGCCTTCCTCGTCATCTTCATGCTCACCATCGTCGTCACCTGGGCGATCCGCCGCACGGGACTTGCAAAGTGAGGAGGTTGGCAAAATGAGCACGCTTCCTTTCCATCGCCGCAAGGATGTGCGCCTTGCCTTCCGCTATCTGCTGGCGCTGCTGCTGGTCATCGTATTCGTCTTCCCGGTGTACTGGCTATTCATCATTTCGTTCAAGACGCCGGACGAAATCTTCGCATTCCCGCCGGTCTGGTATCCGGAGTCGATTCAGTTCGCGAACTACAAGGTGCTGTTCAAGGATGGTGACGCCGCGACGGTGGGCAACAGCCTCATCCTCGCGACAGTCTCGACAGTCTTCGCGATGATCCTCGGCACGATTGCCGCCTACAGCCTGGTGCGTTTCAAAACCGGCGGCGAGAATCTCGCCGTGTGGATCATCTCACAACGCATGATGCCGCCGGTGGCCATCGTCTTCCCCGTCTTCCTGCTCTATGTCTGGCTTGGCTGGGTCGACAGCTATACCGGCCTCATTGTGCTCTACACGGCCTTCTCGCTGCCCTACGTCATCTGGATGATGCGCGGTTATATCGAGGATATTCCGCTGGAACTCGAAGAGAGTGCACTGGTCGATGGCTGCACACGCTGGGAAGTGTTGTGGAAGGTGGTGCTGCCGATGGCCCGCTCCGGCCTTTTCGCCACTGCGGTCTTCACCTTCATCTTCGCGTGGAACGACTTCCTCTTCGCGCTGGTGCTGACACGGACCGAAGTCACCACCTATACGGTTCAGGTCACGCATTATTTTGGTGGCCAGTCGAACTTCTGGGCCAAGATCGCCGCCATGTCGGTCTTGGGCACCATTCCGGTTTTCATCACCGTCGCCATCATGCAGCGCTTTCTGGTGCGCGGCATTTCGATGGGCGCAGTCAAGGGCTAACCATGTCGGACCTCAAGATCACCGGCCTCCACAAGCACTACGGCGCCTTCCACGCGGTGAAGGGCATCGATCTCGATGTGCCATCGGGCGAGTTCACGGTGCTTGTCGGCCCTTCGGGTTGCGGCAAGTCCACGCTGCTGCGCTGCATCGCTGGGCTCGAGGAGACGAGTGCCGGCACAGTGGAGATCGGCGGCAAGGACGTCACTTGGGCACGGCCCCGCGACCGCGACATTGCCATGGTGTTCCAGAATTACGCGCTCTATCCCTATCTCAATGTCAAAGACAACATCGCCTTCGGCCTGCGAGCCCGCAAATTCGGCGAAGCGGAAGTCGAGAAGCGCGTGGCACGAGCGGCCGAGATGCTGGGCATCGGCCATCTTCTGCAACGCTTCCCGCGCGAACTGTCGGGCGGGCAGCGCCAGCGCGTCGCCATCGGCCGGGCCATCGTGCGCGATGCCATACTTTATTTGTTCGACGAGCCGCTCTCCAATCTCGATGCGCAATTGCGCGACGACATGCGGGTTGAGATCAAGCGCCTGCACAAGGAACTGAAGCGCACGATGGTCTATGTGACGCATGACCAGATCGAGGCGATGACGCTCGCTGATCGCATCGTGCTGCTGCGTGACGGCGTCATCGAACAGCTGGGAACACCGCTCGATTTGTTCGAGCGGCCACGGACGCGTTTCGTCGCCGGCTTCCTCGGCAGCCCCAAAATGAATTTCCTCGATGCAACGCTTTCGGCGTCGGGAGTCATATTGAAGGACGGTACCACACTGGAGCTTCCCGGCCGCAGCGGCCTCAAACCAGGTCAAGCTGTCATCCTTGGCCTCCGCCCGCAGCATATCGCCATGGCGGGAGCCAGTATTGCCAAGGGGCACATGCGGGTTCCAGTGGTCATCGAACTGGTGCAACCCACGGGTTCGCGCGTACAGGCCACCATGCCGCTGGGCGGCGCCAGCATCATCGCCGAACTGGGTGCCCATGATGTCAGCCGCCCGGGCGAAAAGACCTCGATCGACATCGACATGACTCACGCTATCATCATCGATCCTGCTACTGAAACTGTCATCTAATTGATCGCAAGGAGTCCGCCATGGCGAAATCCGCACTGAGCCGTGCCATCAAGCTCTATGGTACCGACGTTCCGGATGGCAAACGCCGCATCCTCGAGGCTGGCCCCATCACCGCGATGCTCGACAATGGCGGGCTGCGATACATCCGCTATCGCGGCACGGAAGTGCTGCGCGGCATTTCCTACCTTTTGCGCGACAAGAACTGGGGCACCTACGGGCCCGTCATCGAAGACCTGAAAATCCGTCAGGGTACGGATGGTTTCACGGTGAGCTATGTGGCAACCGCCAAGGACAAGGAACAGGGCATGCGTTACGCGGCCCGGATCGAGGCCAAGGCCAATGGCACGGTGCTGTTCCAGGTGACGGCAACACCGCTCACTGATTTTGTCACCAATCGCTCGGGCTTCGTCGTGCTGCATCCGCTGGTGGGCGTAGTGGCTGAACCCGTCGAGATTGTTCACACTAACGGCAAGAAAAAGAAATCCCGGTTCCCGAAATTCATCAGCCCCGGCCAGCCGGTGTTCGAAATCCGCTCGCTGAAGCACGGCGTCATGCCGGGTGTCACCGCGACCGTGTTGATGGAGGGCAACAAGTTCGAGATGGAGGACCATCGCAACTGGATGGATGCTTCCTACAAGACCTATGTCTGCTCGCTGCTCGATCCGTGGCCTTATACACTTGCCAAAGGCGAAAGTTTCACCCAGTCGATCACACTGACTATTGAAGGCAAGCCTGCAGCCAGGAAGGCCTCCCGGTCTGGCGGCACGATCAGTGTCGATACCGGCAAGCCCAAGGGCCAGATTCCTTATATCGGCGCCGGCATTCCGATGGACGAGGCCAAGGCGGCGCTGGACAAGGCCGACCTCATCGCGGCGATGAGTCCAGCACATTTGATTTGCCAGATCGATGGCCGTGCCTCTGGCCAGGCCGAGGCTGCGGCGGCGTTCCGGGCTTTACGGGAAAAAATCGGAATTCCCATGGCACTTGAAATCGTGCTGCCCGCCAAGGCCGCGGCTGCCGACGAGTTCAACGCCATCGCCTCGCAACTCCGCGCGGCGGATTTCCGCCCCGATACGATCATCATCAGCCAGGCGCATGATCTCAAATCTTTCCAGCCCAACACGCCACGGCCGTGGGGTCCGAGTTACGAGGAGATGGCCGCAGCCGTCCGCGCCGATTTTCCGGATGTGCCGCTGGGCGGCGGCATGCTGTCATATTTCACCGAGCTTAACCGCAAGCCGGCACCCAAGGGGGTATTCGATTTCGTCACCCACACCGTCTGCCCCATCGTTCATGCCGCTGATGATCTCTCGGTGATGGAGACATTGGAGTCGCTGCCCTCGATTATCGCATCCACTCGCCACATGGTGGGCAAGACTCCTTATGCACTCGGCCCCTCGTCGATTGCCTGCCGCGACAATCCTTACGGCGCCGCCGCCGCCGCCAATCCCGGCAATGCCAGGGTCTGCCTCTCGAACATGGACCCACGCCAGCGCGGATTGTTCGCCGCCGCCTGGAATGTCGGCCTCGTCGCCGCCATGGCCAAGGGTGGCCTCGATAGCGTGGTGCTCGGTGCCGTCACTGGTCCGCGCGGCGTCATCTATCGCAAGACGAGTGACAAGCAGCCATGGTTCGATGCGGTGAAAGCGCAAGTCTATCCGGCCTATCATGTGCTGGCGGGCCTCGCGGCGGCGAGCGGCAACAGGCGGCTCGATTCCACTTCAAGCGCCCCATCAACTGTGGCCGTTCTCGGCCATCAGTCGAAAGCCGGAAAGGAACTCTGGCTCGCCAATCTCACAAGCGAGCCGCAGAAAGTGAGGGTCAGCGGATTCGATGGCCCGGCGCGGCTGCACCGCCTGAGTGACGGCAACTTCCAGACACTGGCGATGAAGCCCGATTACCTTTCGTCGGCGGGCGAGGCCGTGAAAAAAGTGTCGGCCGTCGAACTCGGGCCCTATGGTGTCGTCCGCATCAGGGCAGCTTGAGCCATGATCCTCGGCTGCATCGCCGACGATTTCACCGGCGCCACCGATCTTGCCAATACGCTGACCCGGCGCGGCATGCACACGGTGCAGACCATAGGCATACCAAAGGGAACGGCACCCGAGGCCGATGCCATCGTCGTGGCCTTGAAGTCGCGCACCATTGCGGCGGCAGACGCTGTGGCGCAATCGCTTGCCGCTTGCCGCTGGCTGAAGGCCCACGGCGCCAAGCAGATCTTCTTCAAGTATTGCTCGACATTCGATTCAACCGACGCTGGCAACATCGGCCCGGTGGCGGATGCGTTGCTCGATGAGTTGCAGTCGGGTTTCACGATCACCTGCCCCGCCTTTCCGGAGACTGGCCGCACCATCTATCTCGGCCATCTCTTCGTGGGTGGCGATCTCCTTTCCGATTCTTCGATGCGCAATCATCCCCTCACACCGATGAAGGATTCGAATCTCGTCCGCGTTCTTGGCCGCCAGACCAAACACCAGACGGGGCTCGTGCCCTACAGGATCGTCAAAGCCGGTGCTCCAGCCATTGCCGAGGCCTTTGCCACGCTACAAGCGCAAGGCGTGCGTCACGCCATCGTCGATGCGCTGGAAGACAAGGACCTCGAAAACATCGGCGCGGCCGCCTCTGCCTTGCCGCTGATCACCGGCGGGTCGGGCATCGCCATCGGCTTGCCGGCGAATTACCGCGTGGCCCGGCTCATCCCGAAGCGCGACACGGTGGCGGCTCTCCCAGCTCTGAAGGGACCGGGCATGGTGCTGTCAGGGAGTTGTTCGGCGGCAACACTGGCGCAAGTCGAACGCTTCGCCGCCAAGCATCCCGCCATGGCCATCGACCCGGAACTGCTGGCCGCCGCACCGGAGGCAACCGTCACCGCGCTGCTCGACTGGGCGACGTCACAACTTAAATCCAGCCCGGCTCTCATCTACGCCAGTGCGACGCCAGACAAGGTCGCGGCAGTGCAAGCGAGGTTCGGGCGCGAACAGGCCGGAGCGATGATCGAGCAAGCAATTGCCATGATTGCTCAGGGTCTGGCACAGGCGGGCGTTCGCCGCTTCGTCATTGCCGGTGGCGAGACATCGGGGGCTGTCGTCTCGGCGCTAAATGTCGAGGCGTTGGAAATCGGGCCGCAAATCGCGCCGGGCGTTCCGGCGACATTGTCCTATGGCTCCCCGCGCTACGCATTGGCGTTGAAGTCCGGCAATTTCGGCGGGCCGGATTTCTTCGCGGAAGCTTTGGATGCTCTGAAATGAATGAAGCCAAATCGCGCGAGCTCATCGCCGAAATCGGCCGCTCGATGTTCGAACGCCGTCTCACGTTCGGTAGTTCTGGCAACATCAGTATGCGGATCGATGACGGTTGGCTGATGACTCCCACTGGCTCGTCGCTCGGACGGCTTGATCCGGCCCGGCTGTCGAAGCTTGATGATCAAGGCAAACTCACCGGCGGCGACGATCCGACAAAGGAAAGCTTCTTGCACCTCGCCATGTATCGCGAGCGGGCATCAGCCGGTGCGGTCGTGCATCTGCACGCGACGCATTCGGTGGCGGTGTCCTGCCTCGATGGCATCGACCACGACGACGTGCTGCCGCCGATCACCGCGTATTATGTCATGCGCGTCGGCAAGCTGCCGCTCGTTCCCTATTACGCGCCCGGCGACAAGGCGCTGGGCGAAGCGGTGGGCAAGCTGGCGGCACAGCACAACGCGGTGCTACTGGCCAATCACGGACCGGTGGTCGCTGGCACCTCGCTGACGGCTGCCGTCGATGCGATGGAGGAGCTAGAAGAGACTGCGCGCCTCTACCTGCTACTGCATGGCCACCCCACGCGCTACCTCAACCCCGAACAGATCGCGGATCTGAAGAAGAGATTTCCACCAACCTGAGACCGCCCTACCAGCAGCAATATCCGCCGTCGGCCAGCACGATGGAACCGGTCATCAGGCTGGCGGCATCCGACGCCAGAAAGTGGACGACGGAGGCAATTTCATCAGGTTGGCCAACCCTGGCCATCGGTGTCATGTCGATCCAGGTCTTCAACATGTCCGGGTGTTCGCGCATGCCAAATGCGGTGAGTGGTGTTTCGATATAGGTCGGGGCCACCGCATTGACACGCACGCCACGGGTTGCCCATTCGGCGGCGAGCGAGCGCGTCAGGTGATGCACGGCGGCTTTCGACGCATTGTAGAAGGCTTGCGGCTGCGGCTTGTTGGCAATGATGCCCGACATCGAACCGATGTTGATGATCGAACCCTTGCCAGTGGCCAGCATCTGTTTGCCGAAACTGCGGCAGCACCAGAACACCGCATCGAGATTGATATCCATATGCACGCGCCAATGTTCGTCGCTTGTTTCCTCGGCCTTGACGTCAGAACGGGCGATTCCTGCGTTGTTAACGAGGATCGATACCGGCCCATGCGCCTTCTGGATTTCCGCCGCGACGCGACCGACATCGGCGGACCTGGTGACATCGAGTTCGACGCCATACGCCTTGATGCCCAGCGCCTTCAACTCCGCCACGCTGTTGGTAACGCGCTCCGGCACCATGTCGGCAACGATCACCGTTGCTCCCGCCTCGCCCAGGGCACGGGCGCAAGCAGCACCGATGCCCTGGCCAGCTCCCGTGACGACGGCAACGCGGCCATCAAGCCGCAACTTCTCAAGATACATGGTAGAACTCCCAAAAAAATATGAAGCCGAGCGCTTGGCCATGATGCTAAATGTTTCGCATCAGCATGCAAGAGCGGGTGCCATGGATATCCTGAAACATTTCCAGTTCGAAGATGTAGGCTCGCGCCTCGAGGATCTCGAAACCCCGGTGCCGGTCATCGACATCGATGTTGTAGAACGTAATCTCACGCGATGGCAGGCGAGATGCGATGCCAGGGGATTTGCCAACCGCCCGCATATCAAGACCCACAAACTGGTGCCGCTGGCGCTGGCCCAAATCGAGCTGGGGGCCAAGGGCATCACGGTGCAGAAACTTGGCGAAGCCGAAGTCATGGCGGATGCCGGCATCACCGACCTGCTGCTGACCTTCAACGTGGTTGGCCGCCACAAGCTCGAGCGCCTCGCCGCACTGGCCCGCCGCACGGATATCAAGCTCGTTGCCGACAATACCGATGTGCTGGAGGGCCTGTCGCATGCGGCGGCGCTCGCGGGACGCGACATCTCCGTGATGGTCGAATGCGACACTGGTGCTGCACGCAATGGCGTCCAGTTGCCAGCCGCAGCCGTAGCTCTGGCGCAGTCCATCGATGCCGCAACGGGTCTCACCTTCGGCGGGCTGATGACGCTGCCGAAGAATGGCGCCCGCCGCCAGATGGCGGCGTTTCTCGCGGAGGCTGCCATGTTTCTGGAGCGCGCCGGACTCGATGTTGCGGCGATTTCAGCTGGCGGTTCGCCGGATATGTGGAAGGACGAGGGGCTTGACCGGATCACTGAGTACCGCGCCGGCACCTATATCTATTACGACCGCTCACAGGTTGCCGCCGGTTCCGCCACTCATGAGGACTGCGCGCTCAGTGTGCTGTCCACTGTCGTCAGTGTACCGACGATGGATCGCGCCATGATAGACGCGGGCTCAAAAGCACTCACCAGCGATCTTCTCGGTCTCGAAGGCTACGGTGAGGTGCACGCACTCAGTGGTGCGCGCGTCTACAACATGTCGGAGGAACACGGCTTTCTCGACGTGTCGAAACTCAATGCCAAGCCCAAAGTCGGCGACCTTGTGCGCATTACGCCGAACCATGTTTGCCCGGTCAGCAATCTGTTCGACAAGGTGATTTTCGTGCGTGGCGAGGAAGTGCTGGGCGCCGTCAAGGTCGATGCGCGCGGCCTGGTCCAGTAACGCCGCCCAAAAATCTTGCGTGCCTTATCCTTATGCGTATGTAATTTAGTCATTGCTTAGTTATTGTGCGGTTGTAGCCTGCCACCGGTGGTGGTGCATGTTTTTTCATCTCGCATTTCTCGTTTGTTAACAAATCGTTAAACGATTTCAGCTGCACCGCAACAGAACTGGCACAAGCGTTGCGACTCCGCTTCATGGACCAAATGACAACAAACCATGGAGGGAACAACATGGCCGCAGGACATGGGAGCCCGCCAATCCGAGATCATGTCTTTCGATTCCGGCAGGAAGTCCGACCACTCGTCGCCGACGACGAGGCCAGGCGTGCTCCACACGATGTCGAACTGGCCGTTCTCCTGCACTTCGCCGATCAACACCGGCTTGGTAATGTGGTGGTTCGGCATCATGGTTGAGTATCCGCCCGACAGGTTCGGCACGGAGACGCCGATGACCGCGTCGATGACCGCGTCGGCGTCGACGGTGCCGGCCTTCTCGACCGCCTTCACCCACATGTTGAAACCGATGACATGGGCTTCCATCGGGTCGTTGGTGACGCGCTTCTCGTTCTTGGTGAAGGCCTTCCAGGACTTGATGAACTCCGTGTTGATCGGAGTGTCGACCGACTGGAAATAATTCCACGCGGCGAGGTGGCCAACCAGCGGACCGGTGTCGATGCCGGCCAGTTCTTCTTCGCCGACCGAGAATGCGACGACGGGAATGTCTTCGGCCGACACGCCCTGGTTGGCGAGTTCCTTGTAGAAGGGCACGTTGGCATCGCCGTTGATCGTCGAGACAACGGCGGTCTTCTTGCCGGCGCCACCGAACTTCTTGACGTCGGAGACGATAGTCTGCCAGTCGGAATGGCCGAATGGCGTGTAGTTGATCATGATGTCGTCAGCGGCCACGCCCTTGGCCTTGAGGTAGGCCTCGAGAATCTTGTTGGTGGTGCGCGGATAGACATAGTCGGTGCCTGCCAGAACCCAGCGCTCGACCTTTTCGTTGGCCATCAGGTAATCGACGGCCGGAATGGCTTGCTGGTTGGGCGCAGCACCGGTGTAGAACACGTTGCGCTCGCTCTCTTCGCCCTCATATTGCACCGGATAGAACAGGATGCTGTTGAGTTCCTTGTACACCGGCAAAACGGATTTCCGTGACACGGACGTCCAGCAGCCGAAGGTTGCGGCGACCTTGTTGACCGAGATCAGCTCACGGGCCTTTTCGGCGAATAGCGGCCAATCGGACGCCGGATCGACAACGACAGCTTCAAGTTGCTTGCCGAGAAGTCCGCCCTTCTTGTTTTGCTCCTCGATGAGCATCAGCATGACGTCCTTGAGCGTCGTTTCCGAAATCGCCATCGTTCCCGACAGCGAATGCAACACGCCGACCTTGATCGTCTCGCCCTCGGCGAATGCAACACTCACGCCGCCAAAACAGGCACCGATCGCCACCCCGGCTGCTGCCTTCGCAAAGCTTCTCCGTGTCAATGACATGTTGTTCCCTCCATGGTTTGTTGTCATTTGGTCCATGAA
>JANLTS010000099.1:0-12055 GCA_031363045.1 Hyphomicrobiales bacterium | reverse complement strand
AGAAGATGATGGTGGAACGGCGGGTCTGAGGCCGGATTACGACGCCGTCTTGGGCTTCTCGTCCTTCTTCTCGGTTTCCTTTACGGGGACCAACTCAAGCAGCGGCTCTTCCAACTCCGTGTTGGCAGTCAGATAGGTGTTGACGCAAGCGTTCAGCGATTTTTCGAGACGTTTTGTAACATCCGGCGCCTTGTAGTCGGACTTCAGGGCCTTCTTGGGGATATAGGGCGGTTTCTTCCGCACCTCCTTGGCCATGTATTCGGCGAAGTAAGTATAGCTCGCGAAGTCCTCTTCGGCGAACACCACGGCCATCGTCTTGGCCTGGCAAGCGCAAATGTCCATGGGTGTGCGTTTCATCAACATGTTGCCGTCCTTGTTGGCAAGGATCGGCTTGTTGCTCTTGTGGCCCTTGAAGCAGGCCATGAAGGCGGCGGTTTGCGGCTTGGAGAGGTTTTTCTCCCTGGCAAAATACAGCAAATCGTCATCGCTCACGCCACACGAAGCCAGGATGACACTGAGACTGGCGATCAATGCGAATCGAAATAAACGGCGTCCAGTCATGCTTGTCCTCCAACTCCCATCGGGCGGGAGCCCTTGCTATCCCGCCCAATTGGATATCAGGGAGAGATTGCAATCTGGTTTGCGGGTTCGTGAAAATTTGCAGGTCTGGGGCCGGCCGCGCTGCCCAAAATCCAGTCACAAGCCATAAAACTGGATTATGGCTTTGGTCCTTCGTTGATCTGGTGCCGCAATGCAAAAAAGCTTATAGGCAACCGCAATCCCAAACCAGCAAGAGGCCCCGATGTCGCTCGACAGCTTCAAGTCCAAGAAGACACTCAAAGTGGGTTCCAAGACCTACACCTATTTCAGCCTGAAGGCGGCCGAGAAGAATGGCCTCGCCGGCATCTCGAAGCTGCCCTATTCGCTGAAGGTTCTTCTCGAAAACCTGCTGCGCTACGAGGATGGCCGCTCGGTGACCAAGGCTGACATCGAGGGCATCGCCAATTGGCTGAAGAACCGTGGCAAGACGGAGAAGGAAATCGCCTTCCGCCCGGCCCGCGTGCTGATGCAGGATTTCACCGGCGTTCCCGCTGTCGTCGACCTCGCTGCCATGCGCGATGCCATGAAGGCGCTGGGCCAGGACCCCAAAAAGATCAACCCGCTGGCGCCCGTCGACCTAGTCATCGACCACTCCGTGATGGTCGATCACTTCGCGAATTCCAAGGCCTTCAAGCAGAACGTCAATCTTGAGTATGACCGCAACGGTGAGCGTTACACGTTCCTCAAGTGGGGACAGGGGGCGTTCGATAATTTCCGTGTCGTGCCGCCCGGCACCGGCATTTGCCATCAGGTGAATCTCGAGTATCTGGCGAAGACCGTGTGGACCCGCACCGACAAGGTGAAGGGCAAGAACGTGACCTACGCCTATCCCGATACGCTTGTCGGCACCGACAGCCACACGACGATGGTCAATGGCCTGGCCGTTCTGGGCTGGGGTGTGGGCGGCATCGAGGCCGAAGCCGCCATGCTGGGCCAGCCGATCTCCATGCTGATTCCCGAAGTCATCGGCTTCAAGCTGACCGGCGCTCTGCCGGAGGGCACCACCGCCACTGATCTGGTGCTGACTGTCACCCAGATGCTGCGCAAGAAAGGCGTCGTCGGCAAATTCGTCGAATTCTTTGGCCCCGGACTGGCGCACTTGTCGCTGGCCGACATGGCGACGATCGCCAACATGGCGCCGGAATATGGCGCGACCTGCGGCTTCTTCCCGATCAATGCCGAGACCGTGGCCTATCTTAAAGGTACGGCGCGGCCCGCCCCCCAAGTGGCACTCGTCGAGAAATATGCCAAGGCGCAGGACATGTTCTGGACGCCAAAGTCGGCGGACCCGGACTTCACCGACACGCTGTCGCTCGATCTCTCGACCATTGTCGCCTCGCTGGCCGGACCAAAGCGCCCGCAGGACCGGGTGGAACTGACCAGCGCTGCCGCGGGCTTCGCCAAGGACATGGCGGATGAGTTCAAGAAGGCTGGGGAATTGGCCAGCCGCTACAAGGTCGAGGGTGCGAACTTCGATCTGGGCCATGGCGATGTGGTGATTGCCGCCATTACGTCGTGCACCAATACGTCGAACCCATCCGTGATGATGGGCGCTGGGCTTCTCGCCCGCAATGCGGCGAAGCGCGGCCTCACCGCCAAGCCCTGGGTCAAGACCTCTCTGGCGCCGGGCTCACAGGTCGTCACCGAATATCTGGCATCTTCCGGACTGCAGAAGGACCTCGACAAGATCGGCTTCAACCTGGTGGGCTATGGCTGCACCACCTGCATCGGCAATTCCGGCCCGCTGCCGGAGAATGTCTCGAAGGCGATCAGGGACAATGATCTCGTCGCCGCCGCCGTGCTCTCCGGCAACCGCAACTTCGAGGGCCGCGTGAACCCCGATGTGCGCGCCAATTACCTCGCCTCGCCGCCGCTGGTCGTCGCCTATGCACTGGCCGGTTCGCTCAATGTGAACTTCGCGACCGATCCCATCGGCCACGATAGGAAGGGCAATGCCGTCTATCTGAAGGACATCTGGCCCTCCACCAAGGAGATCGGCGAATTCGTCCGCAAGAACGTCACCCGCAAGGCTTTTGCCAAGCGCTACAAGGACGTGTTCAAGGGCGATGCTCAGTGGCGCAAGATCAAGGTGACCAAGGGCATGAACTATGCCTGGGACGCCAACAGCACCTATGTGGCGAACCCGCCATATTTTGATGGCCTGTCGATGACGCCATCAGCGGTGAAGGATGTCGAAGGTGCGCGTGTCTTGGGCCTCTTCCTCGACTCGATCACCACCGACCACATCTCGCCCGCCGGTGACATCAAGGCGTCATCTCCGGCCGGTGCTTATTTGAACAGCCGCGGGGTCGAGAAGCTCGACTTCAACTCCTATGGCGCCAGGCGTGGCCATCACGAGGTGATGATGCGCGGCACGTTTGCGAATATCCGCATCAAGAACCAGATGGTGCCGGGCATCGAGGGTGGTGTGACCAAGCACTATCCCGGTGGCGATCAGATGCCAATTTACGATGCCGCCATGAAGTATCAGGCCGAGGGTACGCCGCTGGTCATTTTCGCCGGCAAGGAATATGGCACCGGCTCATCGCGCGACTGGGCGGCCAAGGGCACCAAGCTGCTGGGCGTTCGCGCTGTCATTGCCCAGAGCTTCGAGCGCATCCACCGCTCGAACCTGATCGGCATGGGCGTTATCCCATTGCAGTTTAAGGACGGTGAGAGCTGGCAGACTCTGGGGTTGAAGGGCGATGAAACCATCACCATCAAGGGTCTGGCCGATGGCCTGAAGCCGCGCGCCAACATGCTTGTCGAGATCACCCGCGCCGATGGCACCAAGGCCGAAGTGCAGGTCATGTGCCGCATCGATACCCTGGATGAACTCGATTATTACCGCAACGGCGGCATCATGCCTTACGTGCTGCGGAACCTCGCCAAGGTGGCCTGATACGCTGGCGTGATCAGGGCCAACGCATTCGTGAAGGCGATAAACGGCTCGTGAGTGGTACTCAGCGGCCGTTTGATCCATATTGGATGCATGAAAAATGTGCACCTCATATCCCGACGCAACTGCCTGGCTCTTGGAGCGGGCTTCGCGGCTTCACTTGCGGCCGCCAGGGTGAATGCCGCCCCGGCCGTACCTGATGTGGTGGTGGAACTGTTCTCGAGCCAGGGCTGTTCGTCCTGTCCGCCGGCGGATCGGCTGCTGACCGAACTCAGGTCCAAGCCTGGTGTTCTGGCGCTGTCCTATCACGTCGATTACTGGGATTATCTCGGCTGGAAAGATACGCTCGGCAGTGCCGAGTTCTCGCAGCGCCAATATGACTATGCCAAGGCGCGCGGCGACATGGATGTCTATACCCCGCAGATGATCATCAATGGCGGCAAGCCGATGGTCGGAAGCCAGCGTTCCGAGGTTTATGCCGTGCTCGAGCAATCGCGGCAATCGCCATGGCCCGTGGCGATGGGCGTGGCGGAAGACGGCAAGAACATCATGATCGATTGTGGCGCGTTCACGGGCGACGGCGAAGCGCCAGGTGAGGCAACGCTGTGGCTGATGCCGTATCTCGGCGAAGCCCGGGTGGCGATCGAGCGCGGCGAAAATTCCGGCGCGGAAATCGCCTATAACAATGTCGTGCGGAAGATGATCCCGGCCGCCACGTGGACCGGCAAGGCCAGCCGCATGGCGCTGCCCAAGGATGGCCTTATGCCACCTGATTGCACCTCCTGCGTGGCAATGCTGCAAGAAGGCAAGCTCGGACGGGTGCTGGGCGCCGCGAAGTGGGACGCACTCGCCAGCTGAGTGCCGCGAAAGAGAGCGGGAACGGCCGCTTGACGGCTTCAAAAAGCCTAGCGTCTTTATAGTTGACTGAAGTCAACGATCCAGAAAATCGATATCTTGCCAGGATGGGAAGCAGCGCCGCAACCGTTTGTAGGAAGCCCGTTGCCTTTCGATGGCTTGAACGTGGTATTGGAGTTCCTGCCGGACGTAGCGCGTCCGCCGGGAGTGGTTGCATGGGCAGCGGCAGGCACGTTATTCGGGTTGGCCGGGCGGAGAGTGGCGTAAGTTCATCGATCAGACGCGCGGGGCGAATCATGGGCATTTTCCTGACCATCGTGGCGGCGATCATCGTGCTGGCTGTCGGCCTGTTGGCCATCTGGAGCCCGGGCAAGACGCGGCCGGTGGTGGATGCGAAAGGCAATCTCCTGCCCAATAGCATCGCCGAAAAAATTCATGTGAGCATCAACGGGCTTGAGCAAGGGATGTTCGTGCGAAGCGCTGACGCCGCGCATCCCGTACTTCTCAACATCCACGGCGGGCCGGGAATGCCGACCTATTTCCTCGACCGGCAATATCCGGCGGGACTCGAAGCCGATTTCACCATCGTGTGGTGGGACCAGCGCGGAGCCGGACTCTCCTTCAACTCCAGCATTCCGGCGGAGACCATGACGGTGCAACAGATGGTCGCCGACACGCTGGCCGTGACTGATTATCTGCGAACCCGTTTTGGCCAGGACAAGATCTACCTCATGGGACATTCATGGGGCAGCTTCATCGGCATTCAGGCGGCAGCCCAGGCGCCCGAGCGCTATCATGCTTACATTGGCGTTGGGCAGATTACCCGTCAGCTCGAGTCCGAACGGCTGGCCTATGACTACATGCTGAGCGCCTTCAGGGATACGGCGGACACAAGCATGCTGCGGAAACTGCAAGACGCGCCATTCGCGATGACGGTTCCAATGCCGGAGCCCTATATGAAACTGCGCGACGCCGCCATGCACAGGCTCGGCATCGGTACCATGCGGCACATGCGATCGGTGATCAGCGGTGTCTTCCTCGCCGTCTGGCTGGACCCGGAATACACGCTCACCGAAAAACTGAACATCTGGCGGGGCAGGTGGTCTGTGCACGCTTTGAAATTGTGGGATGAGGTGCTGAGAACCGATGTTACCGTCAACTTTCCGAAGCTCGACATCCCGGTCTATTTTCTGCACGGCAGGTACGATTACACGGTGTCCCGGGAGCTGGCGAAAGCCTATCTCCAACAATTGCAGGCGCCGCTGAAGGGCTTCTACACCTACGATGACTCTGCCCACAGCCCCATTTTTGAAGACCCCAAACGCACCCGGATGATCTTGATGAATGATGTCCTCGCGGGCGCTGTCAAACTTGCTGACGCAGAATAGCTGACTCTGCCGGCCATTCCCTCACGCGGCGCTTGGCGTCAGTGCGCCGGCCGCGGCGGCGAAGTCCTGGGAGCTGAGTGCGGGTCTGACGGTGCCGGTCAGCAAACCGTCGAACGCTGCATCGGGCAATTCCCGCTGCAGCTTTTGCAGCAGCTCCACGCGCTCAACCTGACTGAGGGCGGGCATCGAGAGCGCGGTGTAGGCGGCCAAAGTGTCTGGCGCATTTGCCGTCAGCATGCGGGCTTCGATGGCGATCAGTTCTTCATCGTTGAAGGCGGTATGAAGCGCGCTTAGCAACTCGGTTTCTTCCGCATACATGTGTTCCATGTCGGCGGCGGCAAACAGCGCAAAGCGCTGGTAAAGCGCCTGACCGGCCAGCGGGCGGCGGCTGGCGATGGCCACTTCGACGGCGCGGATCAGCGATTCCAGTTCAGCGAAGGCCTGTTCATGGTGGGCGTGATCCTCGGCAACCTGCGCCGTGGCGCCGGGCTGCCGGGTTTCGAGTGCGGGGTGAATTTCGCGGTTCTCACCATCGAGATGGGCGCGGTCGAGGCCGATCAGCTCGCGAAGCCTCTGCAGCAGCAGGGCGGTTTCGTCGGCGCTGGAATAGTCATGCGCCCCCAGTTCGGCCAGCATGCGGCAATGACCCAGGCGCAAGGCCTTGTGCATGCTGTGATAAAAATTATGACGGCTGGCATCGAGCAGGCAACCGGTAAGGCGGGGATGAGACACGTCCGGCTCCGTTCAGGCTGCTGGATTCAATGCGTCGCAACATAGAGTCTCATTCAAAGCAATGATGTGATCGAGATCACACAACTTGAAGTGTAAGTTCCGTCGCTCTCACTCCAACCGTTGCGACCAGGTGCGTGTCAGCTTGAGTTCCGTGCCATTGCGGATTTCGAACCGGGCTTCATAGTCACCCTTCGGCCAGCCTGAGACTGGCCGCTTCTTGCCGGCAAACAGCACGTATTGCGCCTTGGCGCGATCAAGCGTGACGGTATTTTCCGCCGCAAAGCCTTCGGGGCCAGCCAAATATAGGCTGACGACATCGCCCTTGGCGAGATTGATGACCCAGCCATAACCGACGAGTGCCGGCCAATCGGCGCCAAGCGGGGAATCGCCAAGTGCGCCGGTTTCGAGCACCGCGATCTCGATCTTGCTCGCGGCAAATCCGGTGCGAAGCAGTTGACCGTTGGCATAGGCAAGTGCGACAGCGGCATCATCCGTCCACAGACTGTTGCGGGTGGTACCGCAGGCGGTACCGTCATCCGGGTTGCTGAACGGATCGAGACTCTTGCCGTCCTTGCGGACGGTCAGATGCACATGCGGGAACGCCGCCATGCCGGAATAGCCGACTTGGCCGAGCGTCGTGCCGGTTTCAACGTGATCACCGGGCTTCACCGCGAGGGAGCCCTGGCGCAGGTGGCAGTATTGCGTTTCCCAGCCGCCGTCATGGGCGATCACAACGCCGTTTCCGCATTCGCGATTGCCGACTTGCTCGCGGTCCTCGGGCGTTAGCATCAGGTGGTCGGCCACGCCATCGCGCACTGCCTTCACGGTGCCGGGGGCGGCGGCGATGACGTTAATGAGCGACGCCGTATCGAGAACCCGGATGTCGGTGCCATCATGGCCGTCATAGGTCTGGGAGCCGCAAGCATAATCCTTGAAACCCGACGTCGGATCATGGTCGGGATATTGCTGCACCCAGCAGGTGCGGCCGATCTCGCAGTCAAGCGGCAGGTCTAGCCGGAAAGGTTCGGCCGCTTGTGCCGGGTGTATCAAAAGCATGGCGATGAAAACGGCGGCGTTGCGCATCACACGTGTTCTTCCACTGCGGCGGCTCCTCGTTCATACTCAGGCCTATGACACTCGATCAATACAATTCCTTCTGCAAATCACTTCCGCACGCAACGCATGTTGTCCAATGGGGGGATGCGCATGTGTGGAAGGTTGGTGGCAAGGTGTTTGCCATCGGCGGGTGGCAGGAAAAGGGCGCCGAACCTTTCGTCACCTTCAAATGCTCAAGCTTCAGTTTCGAACTTTTGAAAACCGAAGGCGGCTGCCGGCCCGCACCCTATCTGGCGTCACGCGGGCTATTGTGGATCCAATGCACCAGCGATGAAAGCCTTGGGGCCGACGATCTCAGGGCCTACATCCGCGAAAGCCATCGGTTGGTGGCCGCTGGGCTGACAAAAAAACGGCGCAAGGAACTTGGGCTCGATTGAAGCCGCCGCCACCTGCGCCGTTAGTTTGCTTAAGCCGCCTTCTTCAGCAGCCCTCGGTTGATCAGGCTCTCGGCGATTTGCACGGCATTGAGGGCCGCGCCCTTGCGTAGGTTATCTGAGACGATCCACATATTGAGTCCATTCTCGATCGTTTGATCTTCGCGGATGCGCGAGATGAAGGTGGCGAAATCGCCGACGCAATCGATGGGGGTGATGTAGCCGCCGTCCTCGCGCTTGTCGATCACCATGCAGCCCGGCGCTTCGCGCAGGATCTCGCGGGCCTCTTCCGCCGAGATCGGCTGCTCGAACTCGACATTGACGGCTTCCGAATGGCCGACGAACACGGGGACGCGCACGCAAGTGGCGGTGAGCTTGATCTTCGGATCGAGAATCTTCTTGGTCTCGACCATCATCTTCCACTCTTCCTTGGTGTCGCCCGAATCCATGAACACATCGATATGCGGGATGACATTGAAGGCGATCTGCTTGGGGAACTTCTTTGGCGTCGGCTGGTCAGTGACGAAGATGCCCTTGGTCTGCGTCCACAATTCGTCGAGGCCTTCCTTGCCCGCACCCGAGACCGACTGATAGGTCGCCACCACCACGCGCTTGATCTTGGCCACATCATGGAGTGGCTTCAGCGCCACGACGAGTTGTGCCGTCGAGCAGTTCGGATTGGCAATGATATTGCGGCGCTTGTTTCGGGCCATGTATTCGGTGAGCACGTGCGCGTTCACCTCCGGAACCACCAGCGGCACATCCTGCTCATAGCGCCAGCACGAGGAATTATCGATGACGATGCAGCCCAAGGCACCGATCTTCGGCGACCATTCCTTGGACACCGCCGAACCTGCCGACATCAGGCAGAAATCCATCCGCGAAAAGTCGAACTGCTCGAGATCCTGGCACTTCAACACGCGGTCGCCGAAGGAGACTTCAACACCCATCGACTTTCGCGACGCGATGGCATGAATTTCGTCGATCGGAAACAGCCGTTCCTCAAGGATCGAGAGCATTTCGCGGCCCACATTGCCGGTGGCACCGACGACCGCAACCTTGTATCCCATGTCAATTCTCCTAACCTGCCGTCCAACCCGTCCCCCAGGAACCATTTCGGTTCCGCCCCGGGCAATAGCCGGGTTCAGCCTTCCACCCCCGCAGGGGATGAGGCCGGGGGAGAAGGCGTTACTGTGTTTTGGTGGTTTTCGAGGTTTTCACGGGCGCGGATGTGCGGCTGCGATCCGCATGTGCGGCGCGGCGAAAAGCAAAGCTGGCAACAATCCGGCTCATGTCCTGCCTTGTCCGTGAAGATGCGCCGGGTTCTAGCACGTGGTGGCTTCAAGTCAACCACCCCAAAAACGCCGCCGAAAAGGGTTGGCAGCGGGCCGTCTCTCGGCTATCTAGCCCGCCCAAGCGATCCACAAGCAGACCTCAAATGCGGAGAGGTGGCAGAGTGGTCGATCGCGCCGCACTCGAAATGCGGAGTACGCGCAAGCGTACCGGGGGTTCGAATCCCTCCCTCTCCGCCACCTAACTCATTGGTATTGCTGGATAAAGATCGATTTTGGTCGAAGGGCTATTTGTGCCCGACATGTCCGTGGCTTGCGTCGATTGCCAATCCTGAAGCCGGTCTCAGAGACGCCTTTGGTGCGGCTTCCCGGCCCGATCTGGTGGCAAAGTCTCTTACGCCAATTTTGGTGGTACGGCTGCAAGGGGCCGAGTGGCCGTCATCGCAGCAAATGAAGACCGCGCCGATTTTGCTGCGGCGCGGTTTGGGTGGTGGGAGAGCGTGCGTTGGATCAGGCGAGACCAAGCTGGCCGCGCTGCCTGGACCAGTCACTTTCAAGCTGACTTTGGCCGAGCAGGGACTTTGCGGTGAGTCCGGCAGGCTGGCGGCCGTGCAAGATGATCTTCGTGATCTCGGGGCCCAAGAAGCTCAGCCTGAACACGCGGGTGAAGTATGATGCACTCACGCCAGCCTCGTGGCTCAGTTCCACGATTGTCTTGCCCCTGCTGTTCATGAACATGTCACTGAACTGGCGGGCCTGTCCGATGAGCCGGAGGAGGCTGCGATCTGGTTCCCGATGTTTGGTGCCCGCGGTGCCGTGGATCACAAGCTTCATTTCCATGCCGGTGCGTCTCACGAACGCCGGGACCGACAGGGATTGGGTTGGCAAGTCTGCCATGTTGGCGGCGATCAGTTTTGCGAGATCGGCGTTTGGTTCGACAATCTTGGCAAGTGTCATCGGCCGGATTGTGATGTCGACTGTCGCCGGCCGTACATCAATCCTGTCGATCAGGATTTGAAGGATCATGCGCTTGTCAGCGGCCGCAAGGGTTGGCCAGCGTTGTGCCAGGGCAGCGGCCCGGCCAATCAAGTTCTTGGATGCCTCGACCTGTGCCGAGTTTTCACCGCCCGCATCGAACATGGCGCCATCATCCCGCAGCAGCGCACAGATCCGATCCTCAACAATTGCCTCGAGGTCTGCTGCCGGGACCCGGCATGCTGCACCTGGGGCCTTTGGACGGCTGCCCTTGATCAGGGACTGACTGACATAATAGCGGTAGCGCGTGCCCTTCTTGTTGGCGTGGGTTGGCGACATCCGGTCACCACTCTCATCATAGACGAGACTGGCGAGCAGGCTGGGTGATGTTGCGGTCGACCGGCTGATCCGCTCGACGCGGTTTCCCGCCAGTGCCAACTGCACCTCATTCCAAAGTGCTTCTTCAACAATGGCCTCGTGCAGGCCTGGATGACGCTTGCCCTTATGGGCGATCTCACCACGATAGATGCGGTTCTGTAGCATCCGGTAAAGGGCGCCCCGGTTGATCGCCGTACCCCCGCTCGCGCGTCCGAACCGGTTGGTCCTGGCTTTGCTGACTATGCTCTCGGCTTCCAGTTCATCCTTCAAGGCATTGACGGATTTGAGGGAAGCATAGCGCATGAAGATGTGCCGGACGCGCTCCGCTTCCGCTGCATTCACGACCAGCTTGCGATCTGCAATATCGTAGCCCAGCGGCACGACGCCACCCATCCACATGCCCTTTTGTTTGGATGCCGCGATCTTGTCACGGATGCGCTCGCCAGTGACCTCGCGCTCGAACTGGGCGAATGACAGCAGCATGTTCAGCGTCAGCCGCCCCATCGAGGTTGTCGTGTTGAACTGCTGGGTCACCGAGACGAATGACACGCCCTTGGCATCGAAGGCATCGACAATCTTGGCGAAGTCGCTGAGTGAGCGGGTGAGGCGGTCCACCTTGTAGACGACAACCGTGTCAATCTGCCCGGCGGCGATATCAGCGAGAAGGCGCTGGAGGGCAGGGCGTTCCAGTGTGCCGCCCGAGATGCCGCCATCATCGTACATCTCGGGCAAGGCAAGCCAACCGGTGCTCTTCTGGCTCAAGACATAAGCCTCACAAGCTTCGCGTTGGGCATCCAGGGAGTTGAACTCCTGCTCGAGGCCTTCCTCGGAGGACTTGCGGGTGTAGATGGCGCAGCGTGTGGCCGCCGCTCCAATGCGTTGGGTGCCGGAGATTGTAATCCTACTCATGATCGGATTCCCCTGCCTTCGGCTCCGAGACGTTGGAATCCGTGGTGAGTTTCAGCCCGAAGAACCGGGGACCCGACCAGCGGGTGCCGGTGATCTCGCGGGCAATCACCGACAGCGACCGCCACGTCCTCCCGGCCCAAAGGAACCCGTCCTCCACGACCAGGACTTCGTGTGTAAAGCCCTCCCAGGTTCGAAGCAACCGCGCCCCTGACTTCAGAGAGATCGCTCTCGGCTTCGCCAGATCGGAGTTCGCCTCCATCTTCCTGGCAAGTTCAGCTATCTGCCGCTTCACGGCAGCGCCCAAACCACCGAGCTTGTTCTCCTGGATCTTCCAGGCGATCCCCAGCTGAAGGATGTCACGGCTCATCTTTTTCGGTGGGACTGCACGAAAGTGCCGCCGCCACGCGAGGTGCAGATCGGAGTAGGTCATCGTGGCGATGGCGGCGAGTTCGAGTGACAGGGAGTTCTCGTCACCGATGTGACTCTGCAAGCCGGCACCTCGCCTGACGATCTCAGAGGCAGCAGCATCGAAAGGTG
>JANLTS010000059.1:0-1606 GCA_031363045.1 Hyphomicrobiales bacterium | reverse complement strand
GGTTTTTTCGTCGAGCAAGGGCGAAGGGGCTTCCTCGATGACTTTCTGGTTACGGCGCTGGATCGAGCATTCGCGCTCACCCAGATAGATCACATTGCCATGCTTGTCGCCCAGCACCTGGATTTCGATATGGCGCGGGTTGACGATGAATTTCTCGATGAACACCCGGTCATCGCCGAAGGATGACTTTGCTTCGGACTTGGCACGGGTGAAGCCTTCCTTCACTTCGGATTGCGCGTAGGCGATGCGCATGCCCTTGCCGCCACCACCGGCGGACGCCTTGATCATCACTGGATAGCCGATCTCGCCGGCGATCTTCACCGCCTCCTCCGCCGTTTCGATAATGCCCATATGGCCGGGAACGGTCGAGACATTGGCAGCGGCGGCGGCCTTCTTGGATTCGATTTTGTCGCCCATCGCATCAATGGCCACCGGGTTGGGGCCGATGAAGGCGATGCCAGCTTCCGCCAGCGCCCGGGGGAAGGCGGAACGCTCCGACAGGAAGCCATAGCCGGGGTGGACAGCCTCGGCGCCCGTCGCCAGACAGGCGGCGACGATCTTGTCGATCATCAGATAGGATTGGGCGGCAGCGGGTGGACCGATATTGACCTTCTCGTCGGCCATCTCGACATGCAGGGCGCGTGAATCAGCATCGGAATAGACCGCGACGGTCGCGATGCCCATTTTCCGCGCCGTCTTGATGACACGGCAGGCGATTTCACCCCTGTTGGCGATCAGAATTTTCTTGAACATGAATCCCCGGAAGCCTCTTTCACCTCTCTTAGACACTGACTGGAGCAGGAGCAACAGTACCAAAGGTGAAATGAAATTAGGTGCCTCGCGATTCAGGAGACGGAAACCATAGGACGAAAATCGAAAGCCGGAATGTCAGGCCGAACATACTCGTTTAACGTTTGTGGCTCCAAATCCGCCCACGTCAAAACAATCCTTCCACCGATTCCGGGATTGCGCTGCTGGCAACGTAACGTTGATCGCGGCACTGACGGCCGTTCCGATGCTTGGTTCGGCCGGTGTTGCAATCGATTACGTCCGCGCCACCACCATCACCACGCAGGTGCGATCAGCGCTCGATAGTGCGGTGCTCGCCGGGGCAGCGGCTGCCGCCGACCACGCCGAAGTGGCGGAGCGCTATTTCAACGCCAATTTCCCGATTCCAGAGGTCAAGGTGGCAGCGCTCGATTTCACCGCGTCCGGCGATATCCGGGTCGAAGGCAGCGCCACGGTGGAGGTCGCCACCACCTTCGCCGGACTTCTCGGCATCAAGACCATGGAATTCGTGGTTGAGGCCGCGGCCAAAACCACCGCCGAGAACAACGATCTGTGCGTTCTGGTGCTCAGCCCCAGTGAAAGCCAGGCGCTGTTGGCCAACAGTGGCGCCGATGTCAACGCCAACTCCTGCGAAATTCATGTGAAATCCACCGCCAATGCGGCGGCCATCATAAATTCCGGCACGTCGATCAAGACCCATCGCGCTTGCCTGCAGGGCACGAAAATCATCAACAACGGCGGGACCTTCACCAATCTCGAGACCGGTTGCAATACCGCCGCCGACCCCAATGCCGGCAAGATCGCGGCTCCGGCCTCG
>JANLTS010000057.1:0-4211 GCA_031363045.1 Hyphomicrobiales bacterium | reverse complement strand
CGCTATATTTGTACCAAGGCAATATCGATACACTCTACAGAATCCATGGCACGTTCGTTCCATCGTCCATTGGCAAGGCAGTTTCGTCAGGATGTATCCGCATGATCAACGCCGATGTTGCCGATCTCTACGACCGCGTTTCAACGGGAACACGGGTTGTGGTGCTGCAAGGGCGGTCACCTGAAGTTGCCGACGAGGATAGCCCGAGAAAACGGCGCAGGCTATTCTCAATATTTGAATGATGGAAATTGATCTGATGACATCGCCTCTAATCACGAAGTTCAACGTCAAAGGAATGGATTGTGCATCCTGCGTGACCAAGATCGAAACCGCGCTGAAGCGGGTTGAGGGCGTTTCGAACGTCAGGGTTGGCCTCCAGACCGAGACCCTTTCGGCAAGCATCGAAAATGCCGTCGCCACTGCAAAGGTGGAGAGCGCGGTCCGTGGCTTGGGGTTTGAAATTTCCCGCATGGACGTCCCGCAGCCTGCTGCTCAAACAAATCATGGCGAGGAAACGGGAGGCGGCGATCATTCCGATCACACCCAGCCGATTGAGGGCGCTTGGTGGGAGTCGAGCAAGGGTATTCTCGTGATCGCCACGGGCATTCTGACTGGATTGGCCTATCTCGAACGTAACCTGCTCCCCTATGGGTCACAATATGTCTTCCTTGCCGCTGCGATCATTGGAACCTTTCCGGTAGCCAGGAGAGCAGTTTCGGCATTGCGTGCTGGTTCCGTGTTCACTATCGAAATGCTGATGACCATTGCCGTGGCCGGTGCGGTTATCATCGGGGCGACCGAAGAGGCGGCGATTGTCGTGTGCCTGTTCGCCGTTGGCGAGTTGCTGGAAGGCGTTGCGGCAGGACGGGCGCGATCCGGCATCAGGGCGCTCGCCCAGATTGCTCCCAAGACCGCCATGCTGGAAACGCCGTCCGGGCTGGTCGAAACCCCCATCGAGAGAATTGCCATCGGCGCAATCGTCGTCGTCAGGCCCGGTGATCGGGTTCCCGCTGACGGCACGATCATCTCGGGAACATCATCCGTGGATGAATCCGCGCTCACTGGCGAATCCATGCCCAAGTCCAAAGACGTGGGCGACATTGTCCTTGCGGGATCGATCAACACTGAAGCCGTTCTTCGCGTGAAGGTCGAAAAACCAGCGGAAGATACACTGATTGCCCGCGTTGTGCGGCTTGTCGAAGAGGCGGCCGACGCCAAGGCCCCCTCGGAGCGCTTCATCGAAAAGTTCGCGCGCTGGTACATGCCGGTGATTTGTCTCGTTGCGATTGCTGTTGCCGTCGGTCCGCCGCTGCTTTGGCAGGAATCGTGGAACACCTGGATCTACCGGGCGCTGGCACTGCTGTTGATCGGCTGTCCCTGCGCGCTGGTGATATCGACACCCGCCGCCATTGCCTCGGCACTCGCCGCAGGAGCCCGGCACGGACTGCTGGTGAAGGGCGGCGGCATTCTCGAGGCCATTGGCAAGGTCAAGAACATTGCCTTCGACAAGACCGGTACCCTCACCGAGGGCAAGCCAAAGGTGACCGACATCGAGGTCTTCGGCAAAATCACTGTTGAAGAAATGCTGCGTATCGCGGCAGCAGCCGAGTCAGGCTCCTCCCATCCTCTGGCCGTTGCAATAGTGAACCATGCGAAGTCACAGAATGTTGCTTTTGCGCCAGTCGAGTCCCAGGCGATCCCCGGAAAGGGCCTCTCGGCCACAGTTGATGGAAGGCCAGTCATCATCGGTGCTGCCGGGCGGCTCGGTGTTACCGATCAAGCGCTGCTTGCGCGCGCTACGGTTTTGGAGGCTGAAGGCAAGAGCGTATCCGTCGTCATTATCGATCTCCGGCCCGAAGGGCTGATTGCTTTGCGCGACGAGCCACGTGCCGACGCCATTGCAGGCATCAAGGACATCAAGTCGCTTGGCATAACGCCGATCATGCTGACCGGTGACAATCGCGCCAATGCTGAGGCTGTCGGAAAGATCGTTGGCATGGAAGTCCGCGCAGAACTTCTGCCAGAGGACAAGCTGGCGATCATCAAGAAGATGGCGGGCGTTGGCGGCGGAATTGCCAAAGTGGGAGATGGCATCAACGATGCCCCGGCACTTGCCGCAGCGACGGTCGGAATCGCCATGGGCTCGGGCACGGATGTGGCGCTCGAAGCTGCGGATGCCGCTGTCCTGAACAATAAGGTCACGGATGTCGCGGATCTCATCAGGCTGTCACGGCGCACGATGGTGGTGATCCGGCAAAATGTGGGGCTCGCGCTGGGACTCAAAGCCGTGTTTCTGGTGACCACGGTGATTGGCGCAACAGGACTTTGGATCGCTATCCTCGCCGACACTGGGGCTACTGTGCTCGTCACGGCAAACGCCCTCCGATTGTTAAAGAAAATATAAGTGAAATGAAAGCCGTAGCCGCTACTGTACAACGCCGGGATGGCGGTGAATTATTGGGGGATCAGAACTGATCAAGGTGATTGTGACAGTTCTTGCGGCTCTAGCGCTGACGCCTCCGGCACTTGCGGAGATCAAGACGTCCGGACCATGGAAACTTGGCGATGTTGTTGTTGAACAGGCTTGGGCACGCGTGACGCCCGGCGGTTCCAGGACTGGCGCTGTCTATCTCACGATCCACAACAAATCCGCGAACGATGACCTACTGCTGGCCGTTGACAGCGCGGCCGCAGAAACCACCGCCGTTCATGAAAGCCGCATCATTGACGGCGTTGCCACGATGGAGCCGCTACCGGTGGGCCTCGTGATGCCCAGTCACAATGAAGTCGTGATGCGGCCTGGCGGCATTCATATCATGCTCACAGGCGTTTCAGATGCCATCGCCCCCGGTAACATGTTGCTGGTCACGATGGTGTTCCAGGATGCAGGATCACTGGATTTTGAGGTGCCAGTATTGCCATTCGGAGTGAGTGATCCGACGGTGAAGCATACTGGTCATGGGAAGAAGCCATGAAACGATTGCGAATCGTTGCTTGGGTCTTGGTCGCTGTGTCAATCGCGATTCTGACGTGGCCAATGGTCTCCCATTTGATCCATGAGGAAGAAGAGCTCGAAGTCCTGCGGATCGGTGGCCCATTTTCCATGACCGATCACAATGGCGAGGCTGTGACTGAGAAGAATTATGCCGGGAAGGCAATGGTGATGTTCTTCGGTTTCACCTATTGCCCCGATATTTGCCCGACGACACTCGCTCGACTGATGTCGCTGATGGGCAAGCTCGGCCCTGATGCAGAAAATCTGCAAGTCATTCTGGTCAGCGTCGATCCTGAACGCGATACACCGCCTGTTCTCAAATCATATCTCGCGGCATTTGATCCGCGCTTCGTCGGTCTGACAGGGACACCGGAGCAACTGGCGAATATGGCGAAGAACTATAGAATATTTTACGAGAAGGTTTCTTCTACCGGTGGAGACTATACAATGAACCACTCGGCGGGGTTCTATCTCTTCAAGTCGAACGGGTCATTCCAGGGAACCATTGACGAGCATGAGGCTGAGGATGTGGCAGTCCAGAAGCTGAAGCGTTTGCTTGGCGCATAAAAAGGTTCTTGCCATTCTATATTGTACTTACTATGGCAATTTCGTTCGGAGTTACCGAGGGTATCGGCAATCGTTTTCCTTCCGCGCCAGTTGATGGACCACTTCACCATTGCCTTCAAGATTGTTGGGTTTTGGCTGCTGCGATAGTGCGCGCGACTGCTGTGACCTGCCGCTCGACCTGAAACAGCGAGGGAACTACATACCCTTGCGGCTGTTCATCGCAATTTACGCACTCGGGTTCCGGAAAGCGGTCGATGAGGTCAGGAGGAAAATGCGCGAGCAACGCTGCTGAGTGTGCTAGTTCACATAATTCCTTGTCGTTTGCTCAAGATGTTATGCTGCATCGCAATATTTGGAAGCGACCGCTACTTGTGGACTCCGACGGCGGAGAGAGTTCAAGATGGGCCGCATGGACGGATGCCCTGGAGATGGATTGCAGTCGCGATTGAGCCGGAGAGGGATAATTGGGCTCGCGACGCTGTCAATGCTTTTTGGTCCTCGCCGCGCGAGTGCTGCCGACGGTCCGCTTAAATTCGGTCTCACACCAGTGTTTCTCAACAATGACATCGAACTCCTGTCGAGGCTGAAGGACTATCTTTCGCGCCAGACTGGCCGGGACGTGCAATTGGTGCAGCGGCGCACCTATGAG
>JANLTS010000037.1:0-6673 GCA_031363045.1 Hyphomicrobiales bacterium | reverse complement strand
GAAACCCGCATGATGCCTTCGAGCGATTCATCGAAGGTCGCACCCAGGATGATGTTGGCTTCGGGATCGACTTCCTCGCGGATTCGAGTGGCAGCCTCGTCGACTTCATAGAGTGTAAGATCGGGACCGCCGGTAATCGAGATCAGCAATCCCCGCGCCCCGCGCATCGACACGTCATCGAGCAGCGGATTGGAGATCGCGGCCTCAGCGGCTTCAATGGCGCGCTTGTCGCCGGAAGCCTCGCCGGTGCCCATCATCGCCCGGCCCATTTCGCTCATAATGGCGCGGACGTCGGCGAAGTCGAGGTTGATCAAGCCTTCCTTGGTCATCAGTTCGGTGATCGAGGCAACGCCCGAATAGAGCACCTGGTCGGCCATGGCGAAGGCGGCCGCAAAGGTCGTCTTCTCGTTGGCGACGCGGAACAGGTTCTGGTTGGGGATGACAATCAGTGTATCGACATGCTTGGCCAGTTCCTCGATACCGCGCTCGGCCGTCTGCTGGCGGCGCACACCTTCGAAATGGAACGGCTTGGTGACCACTCCAACCGTCAGGATGCCCTGCTCCTTGGCGGCGCGCGCGATGACGGGAGCAGCTCCGGTGCCGGTCCCGCCTCCCATGCCGGCGGTGATAAAGGCCATATGCGAACCGGCCAGGTGATCGAGGATTTCGGGAAGCGCTTCTTCCGCCGCCGCCGCACCGATCTGCGGCTGTGAACCGGCGCCCAACCCTTGCGTCAGGGCTGTACCCATCTGCACCCGCCTGGTCGCGGCGTTCTGCATCAGCGCCTGGGCGTCGGTATTGGCGACGACGAACTCGACTCCGAGCAGACCGCTCTCGATCATGTTATTGACGGCATTGCCGCCCGCACCACCCACACCAAACACGGTGATACGCGGTTTCAGATCGGAGAGATTTGGTACGGTAAGATTGATTGTCATGTATGGCGCCCGGTGCTGATTTGCCAGAACCATATTTCTTACCCAATCCATAACAATTGGTTAACGCGCGCTAACCAAACCCCGAAAAAGCGAATCAAAATGAGTCATTTTGACTCAAGGGGCTAAGACTTCCTTCATTTGGGGCGGCGGCGGCTGGACATGCGGTGCGTTGCCACCTCGCGGCTTGCGAGAACCTTGTCGATGCGGCGACCGTCGAGGTCGATGACCTCGAAGCGCCAGCCCCCCGAATGGGCCGACTGGCCAAGCGATGGCAAGTGCTTCAGCGCGTCGAGCACCAGACCCGCAACCGTGTCGTAGCGGCGCTTGGGCGGCAGGACGAAGCCGATCGTCTCAGCCATCTCATCGACGGGCATATCACCCGGTAGCAGCCAAGAACCATCGTCGCGCTCGATGGCAACTTCGGTTTTGCCTTCCTCCAGTTCGAAACTGCCGGCGATGGCTTCCAGCAGGTCGGCGGCGGTGACGATGCCGAGTGTCCGGCCATACTCGTCCTGCACAAAGGCCAGATGGATAGCCGAACCGCGAAACAATTCCATCGCCTCCAGGGCCGGCATCGAATCGGGGATCAGCGGAACCTTCTGCACCAGGCTCGCAATGTCGAGCTTCTTGCGTTCCAGCAGGATGTCGGCCACGTCCTTGATCTGGACAATGCCGATGGCGTTTTCAGGATCGCCGTGATGCACTGGAATGCGCGAATGCGGGCTGGCGACAATCTTGCGCTTGAGTACCGGCAAGGCATCCGAGACATCGAGCATGCTGATGTCCGACAGCGGCGTCATCATCGCCCGGACCGGGCGGTCGCCCAGCCGCATCACTCCGGCGATCAAGTCGCGCTCGCCACTCTCGATGACACCAGCGGATTCGGCTTCGGCGATGATGGTGCGGATTTCCTCGTCGGTGACCTGGCCCTCACTCGATTGCGTTTGCCCGAACAACCGGATCAGCAACCGGCCGGAACCATCGAGCAGGTACACGAAGGGCGACACCAGCTTCGACAGCACACCCATTGGCCAGGCAACGCGGCAGGCGATCAATTCGGCGTTCTTGAGCGCCAGCTGCTTCGGCACCAACTCGCCCACGACCAGTGAGACATAGGTGATGGCGGTGATGACAACTGCAAGTCCTATGGGCTCGGCCCATCCACGCACCATGCCTGCGGCGATCAGCCAATCCGCCAGGCGGCCGCCCAGCGATGCCCCGGAAAACGCACCAGCCAGAATACCGACCAGCGTGATGCCGACCTGCACGGTCGACAGAAACCGCCCCGGGTTCTCCGCCAGCAACAGCGCCGCGCGTGCCCCCGGAACGCCACGATCGCGCATCGCCTTGAGGCGGCCCGGCCGCGACGACACGACAGCGAGCTCGGACATCGCCAGCACGCCGTTCAGAACGACGAGGCCGAGCACCAGTAGAATTTCAAGATAGACCATTGAGGCGCCGCCTATAACGCCTCACGCGCCGTGATGCAAATGAGGCGGGCTGTGAGAAGTGATCGGCGGCTGCAGTCACAGTCAAGCACTCTCACGCGCAATTGCGTCTGTTGCCTCTGCAAGAACGTCGAGGGCTGCTGCGAGAACCTGAAGTCGTTCAAACCGGCAATGCACCAACTTTGCGCAGCGCGTTGACCGCATCGACCGTTGCCGCGCGAACCCGTGCCGTGTCTGCGTTGAGCCTGCACATTGCCTCGTCCATGTAGATGTCGCGCCGCAGTTCGATCATCACGGAGGACACACGCTTATCTTTCCGGTAAGCCGACAGTGGCACGATCGAGCCGCAAAATGGTGTGTTGCGCGCCACCGAATAGCCATGGCTCGCATAGGCGCTCTCCAGCGCCTCAGCCATGTCGGGCGGTGTGTGGAAGTCGTCCGTTCCGATACAGATTTCCGGCCTTGCACCCGTCTTGTTGCCTTCGTAGGGCCGGATATCTTTCATGTAGCTGTGGCAATCAAGAATGATGGCTGCGTTGAAACGGACGAGATGATCTCGAACCGCATCTTCGAGTGCCCGGTGGTGCGGCCAGTAATAGCGTTGCATCAGCTCTTCGCGCTGATCGAGCGAAGCGCGCAGCGGCGCGCCATCGTATCGCTTCAGGTAAACTGCCCCCCTGCCGCGCGCACTCATGGGTTCCTGCGCGTCGTCGGGGAAACGTTCCACATCGACAACCAGCCGCGACACCGGCGCAACGATGACGGCATCGTCGGCGCGGGCAAGAGAGCCGTAGATATCGCCGGTGAAATGGTCTGTCTGGATCCGGATGTCTTCGCGGATTTCCTCTGCTGTCGCAGAAAACCCGGCATCAGGCGGAATGACCGTCGAGTCATGCGGAATATGAAAGATGATGGCGTGCAAGGTCATTTCTCTCTCAGCACACGTTTGAGAAACTCCCGGGTCCTGGCTTCGCGTGGCGCACCGAAAATCTGCTGGGGCGGACCCTCCTCGATGATCTGGCCCTGGTCGAGCACGCAGACCTTGTCGGCCGCCTCATGGGCGAAGCTCATTTCATGGGTGGCGACGATCATCGTCATGCCGGAAGATTTCAGTGTACGGATGACATCCAGCACTTCGCCAACCAATTCCGGATCGAGCGCCGAGGTCACCTCGTCGAACAGCATCACTTCCGGATTCATGGCTAGCGCCCGGATCACCGCCACGCGCTGCTGCTGGCCGCCGGAAAGTTGGTCCGGATAGTGATGCATGCGGTCCTGAAGTCCAAATCGTTCAAACAGCGCTTCGGCCTCTGGCAGCACTTCCGCCCTGCTTTTCTTCTTTACCCGGCGCGGCGCCAGCGCGACATTCTCAAGGGCCGTCATGTGTGGAAACAGGTTGAAGCTCTGGAAGACGATGCCGATGCGCTGACGGACCGGCTGCGCATCAAGTCCGGGATCTGTGATGTCAAAGCCATCAAGCAGAATCTGCCCGTCATCAATGGGCTCCAGCAGGTTGATAGTGCGCAGGATAGTCGACTTGCCCGAACCCGAGACGCCGATGAGGCAGACAAGTTCGCCCGGCGCCACGGCAAGATTGATACCCCGGCACACGGCCAACGCGCCGAAACTCTTCCACACATCGACAAGCCGGATCTTCGGTTCCATCGCGTCAGCGCTGCTTCTGGTTTTGCTGGACGATCAGGCGATCCACCCAACGCGTCGCAGGGACTGTGACGGTGAGAAACAAGATTGCGGCACCGACATAGGGCGTGAAATTGGCATAGAGCGACTTGAAGGAGCCCGCCTGCCGCAGCACCTCCACAGGCCCCAGAAACGACAGCAGCGCCACATCCTTCACCAGGGCGACGACCAGCGTCATGCAAGCCGGCATCACCCGGCGAATGGCTTGCGGCAGGACGACAAACCTCATCGTATCCGCCTCTGACAAGCCCAGCGACTTCGCCGCCGCCCGCTGTGACTCATGAATGGACTCGATGCCGGAGCGGAAAATCTCCGACACATAGGCCGAATAGGACAGAGTCAGCGCCAGCGAACCCCAAATGTAAGGGCTGTTCCAGGGCCGCGGCAGGCCGAGCCCTGGAATCCCGAAACCGAGGAGATAGGCGACAAGGATCACCGGCACGCCGCGAAACAGGTCATTGTATCCGATGGCAAACAGCTTCAGCGGATAGAATGCCGGTGCCCGCACATCCCGCATCAGCGCCAGGGCGAGCGACCATGCGGCGATGACCGGCGCACACCACAGGAAGATGGCGATATCGAGCAGGAAGGCTTGTGCAAGGCCTGGAAAGGTTTTGACGAATATTTCCCAGTTGAAGAACGAGGCCTTCACCCGTTCCCAGCCGGGCGCCATGGGAACGAGGATGACGATCGATGCCAGCACCACGGCCGTACTGATGCTGGCGATGGTAACGCTGCGTCGGTATTGCCGTGATTCATAAATCTGACGGCGATTGCGCACCGTTGCGGTTGCGCTCCCGCCGCCAGACCGCTCGTTGGATTTCATTACACGCGCGGCCGGAGTTACTTGATCAGCGGCGCGTTGGTTGCCGTTTGCAACCATTCGGCTTCGATAGCCTTGAGCTTGCCGTCATCCGTCATGGCCTTGAGTGCTGCATCCACGCACGCCTTGAGCGCGCTGCCCTTTTCCATCAGCATCCCGGAGCCGCCACTTTCCGTATTGGCTGCGTTCTCAAACTGGCCCAGCACGACACCGTCTTCAAGCTGCACCGCCGTTGCATAGAGCGCTGACGGCAGATCCATCATCACGGCATCGATCTGGTTGGCTTTCAGGGCTTCAACGGAGTCCGCAACATCATTGTAAATCATCAGCTGTTGCGTAGGCCCGACAAGATCGGCAATGAGCTGGATTTGGGTTGTGCCTTCGGCCGCACCAAATCTCAGTCCTTTCAGCGATTCAACGGTCGGCTTTGCGCCAGCCTCAACCGTGGGCTTGCGCGTCACGATCGACTGGGCGGCCTTGTAATAGGGTGCGGAAAAATCAACGACCTTCTGGCGTTCCTCGGTGATGGAGTATTGCTGGATGTTGAGGTCGAAATTCTTGGCACCCGGCTGGATCGACTCATCGAAACCGGCCCGGACCCACTCCACCTTGTCGGCGGCAAAACCCAGGCGGGCAGCAACCTCATAGGCGACAGCCGATTCATATCCCTTGCCCGATTCCGGCTTGTTGTCGATCACCCAAGGGAAATAGGCTGGTTCGCTGGTGGCGAAGGTGAGAACACCTTCCTTGAGCGTCTTGCCTGCGGCGCAATTGTCCTGGGCAGAGGCAGCGGAGGCAGCTCCGGACAAAATGCCTACAACGGCCAAGGCCTTGAGAGAAACGGAAAGGGATTTCATCATCTGATCTCCAATGGCGACAGGAAAAACGAACCGGGCCGGAACGGCCCACGCCTCAACAAAACCCTACTGGCTGGACCGAGTCAAGGCACCGGCGGACGGACTTGAATTTTTTCCGCCGTTGCACCATGCCAGGCCTCTCCGTAAACCGGATCATCTCGCAGATCTTAATAGGCATGAGCTCTCAGAGTCTGCCGCAGTCCCCTAAAAACTCTCGGCGATCCAGCGGCCCATGCGGCGGACATAGCCGTGCTGGGCGCGCTCCACCGCTTCGGCCTTGGCCTTGGGCAGCGCATACTGAGCATCGGGCTTCAGCGCGTAGTTGAGAAGGCCTGCGCACACCGCGAAACCCGGCGTGTGGGCCGATTCCGGCATGCCCTGCACATGCGCTGGTGTTCCCAGCCGCACCTGGCGGTCAAGCCACTGGCTTGCCACTTCGCGCACGCCATTGAGCTGACTGGCGCCACCGGTAATCACTACACGCCGGCCGGCGAGATGTGCCACGCCGGAGGATTCCAGCTTGTCGCGCAGCATCTCGAAGGTCTCCTCAAGCCGCGGCCTGATGATGCCGGTCAGCATCGACTTCGGCACCTGCTGAACGGTATCGACACCGCGTTCGCCCAAGAGCGGTACGGCAATCATCTCGCGCTCATCGGTCTGCGATGCCAGAGCCGAGCCCCACAGCGTCTTCATGCGTTCGGCATGGGCAATGGTGGTCGACAACCCGCGCGCGATGTCGTTGGTGATATGTTGGCCGCCCAGCGGTACGATGTCGGCCGAGACCAGATTGTTCTCGTGGAACACCGCGAAACTGGTGGTGGCGCCGCCCATGTCGATGACGGTGACGCCCAGTGATTTTTCGTCATCGGCAATGACGGCGCGCGCCGCCGCATAGGGCGACATGAC
>JANLTS010000001.1:0-13506 GCA_031363045.1 Hyphomicrobiales bacterium | reverse complement strand
CGCTATGCCGCACTGGCTGGCCGCGAGATCGACTCATCCAAGATCGCCGGCATGAAATCCATGGGCCTCATCAAGCGCCAAGGGCCACGGATTATGGCGACCTCCGATGGCAGGAAGCTTTTGAATGCGGTTATCGCCGAGCTCGCGGTCTAGGCTATAAGCGGGGAATGACCACCGCTACCCACTCCTACATCATCGGCGCCGCCCGCTTCGAGGCGGAGACGCTGGCGCCGGGGCTCTATGTGGTGGCAACGCCCATCGGCAACCTGGGCGACATCACGGTCAGGGCGTTGGCAACCTTGGCCGCTGTTGACACGGTGCTGTGCGAGGACACCCGCACATCCGGTAAATTGATGGAACGCTTTGCCATCAAGACCAGGCTATCCCCCTATCATGAACACAATGCCCAGAAAGTGCGCCCCGCCATTCTCGAACGCCTGAAGCACGGCGCCACCATTGCCCTCATCAGCGATGCCGGCATGCCGCTGGTCTCTGACCCCGGTTACAAGCTGGTGAAGGAGGCCGCCGAACAAGGCATTCCCGTTACTGCCTGCCCCGGCCCCTCTGCCGTGTTGACCGGCCTGGCGCTCTCGGGCCTGCCGACCGATCGCTTTCTCTTCGCCGGCTTCGTGCCGCAGAAACATGGCGAGCGCTCGCGATTGTTCGCCGAGTTCGCGAAACTCAAAGTCACGCTGATTTTCTTCGAGAGCCCGCATCGCATCGTCGACACGCTGGGCGATCTTGCAATCGCACTGCCCGGCCGCGCCGTGGCGGTGACGCGCGAATTGACCAAGCTGCATGAGGAAGTGCTACGCGGGTCTGCCAGCGAGATCGCTGAAAAACTGGGCGCGAGACCGGCGGTCAAGGGCGAGATCACCCTGATCATTGGTCCGCCTACGGAGGAAGACGTGGTGCCGGACGACGTTGTGGCCGAGGCCATCGCTAAAGCTGTCACCGTCATGCCCGCTAGCAAGGCCGCCTCCGAGATCGCCAAGCGCTTCAACCTCAACCGCTCCGATATCTATCAGCGCATTTTAGACCTGAAGGGGCAGGATGGCGCGTAGCCGGGCGAAATCCGAGGAGGCCGGGCGCGCCGCCGAACTGTTCGCGCTGTGGTATCTGCGCCTCAAGGGCTATCGCCTGCTCGTGCACCGCTACAAATCGCCGATGGGCGAGATCGATCTCATCATGCGCAAGGGCGATACCACCGCCTTCATCGAGGTCAAGGCGCGGGCGACCATCGATGCGGCGATTACCGCCGTGACACCTTACCAGTCGAAGCGCATTTCAGCCGCCGCCCGAAGCTTTATGGCGCGCGATCGCAAGGCAGCCTTGCAGTTCTGCCGTTTTGACATCGTCGCGATGAGCCCCTACCACTGGCCCAAACACATCGAGAACGCGTTTTACGGAGACGAGTGACATGGCATCGAGAGCGGAGGGCTTGCAAGTCGCGGTGCAAATGGACCCCATCCAGTCCATCAATATCAAGGGCGATTCAACCTTTGCCCTGATGCTGGAGGCCCAGCGGCGCGGCCATGCACTGTTCTATTACCAGACCAGGACGCTGGCCTTGGGCGGCGGTTCGCTGTTTGCATACGGCACCGACGTCACCGTGCGCGACGAAGTGGAAAATCATTTCACGCTCGGCGAGGAGCGCCGTGCCGATCTGGGCGCTTCGGACGTGCTGCTGATGCGCCAGGACCCGCCCTTCGACATGGGCTACATCACCGCCACTCACATGCTGGAGACGATCCACCCGAAGACGCTGGTGGTGAACGATCCGGGCCAAGTCCGCAACGCGCCGGAAAAGCTCTTTGTACTGAATTATCCGCAATTCATGCCCGACACGCTGATCACCCGCGATCCGGTGGAATTGGCCGCCTTCCGCCGCCAGCATGGCGACATCATCCTGAAACCGCTCTACGGCAATGGCGGCGCGGGCGTATTTCGCTTAGGGGAAGGCGATCAGAATTTCTCATCGCTGCTTGAGCTGTTTACCCAGACCTTCCGCGAACCCTTCATTGCCCAGAAATATCTGCCCGATGTCCGGAAGGGCGACAAGCGCATCATCCTCGTTGACGGCAAGGCGGTGGGCGCCATTAACCGCGTGCCCGCCGCCAACGAAAGCCGCTCCAACATGCACGTCGGCGGCAGGCCGGAGCCAACCACGCTGACGAGACGCGAACACGACATCTGCGCCGCCATCGGTCCGGACTTGAAGGCCCGAGGAATGATCTTTGTCGGTATCGACGTCATCGGCGATTACATGACCGAAATCAACGTCACCTCCCCCACCGGCATCCGCGAAGTGCAGCGCTTCGGCGGCGCCGACATCGCGGCACTAATTTGGGATGCGATTGAGGCGAGAAGGTAGCGCAGATGTCTTCTTCCGCTCGCGGGAGAAGAAGGGACCCGCGCCAGCGGGGAGATGAGGGCGCCGGGCGTTGCCGTTGAAAATGTGTCCTGTGGTCCCTCACCTATCCCAAGCGACGCTTGGGCCCCATTCCTCTCCCGCTGAGCGGGAGAGGACACTAAAGCAGCCCCTCCAGCTCGCTCAGGTCCTTGATCAGTGCGGCGGGCCTGCCCGGGATGCGGTCGTCTTTCAATCCGAATCGGTCGACACGGGCGACTTGAAAACCGAACGTGGCGGCGGCTTGCGCGTCCCAGGGGTTGGCGGAGACAAAGCAGATCGACGGCGCATCGTGAATCGCCAGCTTCTGCATGGCGTGGCGGTAGACCCGGCGGCTGGGCTTGTAGATGCCGACATCCTCAACCGAGAGCACCAGGTTGAACAGCTTGTCGAGGCCGGAATGGCGCACCGCCGAGTCGAGCATCGACGGACTGCCGTTGGACAGGATCACCGTCTGGCGCCCGCGCGCCCGCACCGCCTGCAGGACGGCCGCCACTTCCGGATAAGGCTCGAGCTTGAGGTAGAGCGCCATCAGCTCGTCCTTGAGGCCCGGCTCATCGACACCGTGAAACTCCAGCGCATAATCGAGCGCGTCGCCGGTCACATGCCAGAAGTCGGCGTGAACGCCCATCAAACTGCGGAGCCAGGTGTATTCGAGCTGCTTTCGCCGCCACAGTTGCGAAATCTCCTCGGCCTTTTCGCCCACCTCCGGCGCCAGCTTGCGCAATGGCGAATGGACATCGAACAGGGTGCCATAGGCGTCAAAGACGATAGCCCTCACGCCCGGAAATTTGCTCATGCCGCCGCTTCCTCTTTTGGCCTCCAGACGATATGCTTAAGGCTAAACCTGCGAGATGCAAAATGCCACATGACGGCCACCACCACGATCACGATGACCATGAAGGCTCCGAGATTTCTCCCCTGGCGTTGCGGGTGAAAGCCCTTGAATCGCTGCTTGTCGAGAAGGGCTATGTTGATCCAGCAGCCCTTGATGTGATGATCGACACCTATGAGACCAAGATCGGCCCTAGGAATGGCGCCCGCGTCGTGGCCAAGGCCTGGTGCGACCCCGGCTTTGCGGAGTGGCTGAAGACCGATGCCTCGGCGGCCATCGCCTCATTGGGTTACATGGGCCGCCAGGGCGAGCATATGGTGGCGCTGTTCAATTCACCCAGTACTCACAACATGGTCGTCTGCACCTTGTGCTCGTGTTACCCGTGGCCGGTGCTGGGCCTGCCGCCGGTGTGGTACAAGGCCATGCCTTACCGTTCGCGCGCTGTGATCGAACCGCGCGAGGTGCTGAGTGAATTTGGTGTCACGCTGCCCGCCGGCAAGCAGATCAGCGTCTGGGATTCGACCGCCGAGATCCGCTATCTGGTGATCCCCGAACGCCCGCCGGGAACGGAAGGTCTGAGCGAAGAACAACTTGCCGAACTCGTTACCCGCGATTCAATGATCGGTACCGGTTTCCCGAAAGCCCCGGCGTGAACGGTCCACATGACATGGGCGGCTTCACCGGCTTCGGCCCGGTGATGCCTGAGTCCGACGAACCGGTTTTCCACGACGGCTGGGAGCCGAAGGCTTTCGCCATGGTGCTCGGCATGAGCATGACCGGAAGCTGGAACATCGATCAGGCGCGGCGCTGGCGCGAGCAATTGCCGGCCCCCACCTACTGGGGCTCGAGCTATTACGAGATGCGCCACTATGCGTTGATCGACCAGATGATCGCCTTGGGCCTCATCACCGCCGGGGAAGTAGCCTCGGGCCACATGGCCCAGCCGCCAAAACCGCTGCGCCGTGTGCCGGCTGCCGCGATGGTCCCCGGCATTCTTGGCTCGGGCGGCCCATCGACACGGCCCAGTAACAAGCCACAAGGGTTTGTCACCGGCGATAAAGTCCGTGCACGGAATATCACGCCTGCGGGCCACACCCGGTTGCCACGCTATGCAAGGGGACGGGCGGGCGAGATCGTGGCAGTGCACGGCACGCATGTGTTTCCGGATTCCTCGGCTCAGGGTTTGGGTGACGATCCGCAATGGCTTTACACGGTTCGCTTCACCGCGCGGGAATTGTGGGGCAAGGACACGGACGATGCTGTGTGCATCGACCTTTGGGAACCCTATCTTGAGGCACTGGCATGAACGGCGTCCACGATTGTGGTGGCGTGATGAATTATGGCCCGGTGCGGGTGGAAGCTGATGAACCGGTGTTTCATGCCAGCTGGGAAGCCCGCATGTTTGCGCTGATGACCCTGGTGGATGGCGGTTGGAATCTCGATGAGGACCGCAGCGCGTCGGAATCAATGCCGCCCAAAAGCTATCTCATGACTAGCTATTACGAACATTGGCTGCACGGGTTGACGACCCTGCTGCAAAACCATGGTCTTGCGAGTCTGGATGAAATCAGCTCCGGCCGCGCCATGACACCGGCCAAACCCGCAACTGTGACACCGGCATCGGCGGTTTGGTCCGCCGTCACCGCGCCCGGTGGCTACCGCCGCGATGCCAAGGCTCCCGCGCGCTTCAAGCTTGGAGATTTCGTCCGCACCCGGAATATTCATCCCAAAACCCACACCCGCCTGCCGCGATACTTGCGCGGGCATCGGGCCGAGATCATCGCCGTTCATGGTGCCCACGTGTTCCCCGACTCCAATGCGCAAGGTTTAGGCGAAGATCCGCAATGGCTCTATACGCTGCGCTTTTCGGCCAACGAGGTCTGGGGCAATGACGCAACCGATCTCATTCACGCCGACCTGTGGGAGCCCTATCTTGAAGCTCATTGATTCGGTGGACCTGCCGAAGGATGCCGATGGCCCGGTCTTCGCCGAACCGTGGGAGGCGCAAGCTTTCGCCATGGCGGTGAAGCTCAATGAGGCCGGAATATTCACCTGGAAAGAATGGGCCACGGTGCTGGGCGCTGAAATCCACGGCGCGCCGCAGCGGCCCTATTATGAAAGTTGGCTGGCGGCACTGGAAAATCTGGTCGAGGCCAAAGGCGTGATGACAGCACCCGAACGCCTGTCCCGCGTCGATGCCTGGGACCGCGCCGCCAAGGCCACGCCGCACGGCCAGCCCATCGACCTCACCCGAGATTGAGCAACCACGGGAACTGTTCGATCAGCCAGTAGGAGACGGCTTGCACGCCGCCGGTGATGAACATCAGGCCCGACAGCACCAGCAACACGCCCATCGCCTGTTCCACCCGCTTCAAATGCTTGCGGAAGCCACCCATGAAGCCCATGAAAGTTCCAACACCTGCCGCCGCCAGCATGAAGGGAATGCCGAGGCCGGCCGAATAGACGGCGAGCAATCCAGCACCCTTGAGAACATCCTGCTCGCTGGCGGCGAGCGTCAGAATCGTGCCCAGCACCGGCCCGATGCACGGCGTCCAGCCAAAAGCGAAGGCAAGGCCAATCAGATAGGCGCCAGCCAGCCCGCCGGGATGTGCCTTGTGGTGATAGCGCACCTCGCGCGACAGCCAGAGAAAGCGGAAGACCCCGAGAAAATGCAGCCCCATGATGATGATGATGAGGCCAGCCAGCGTGGTGAGGGGATTGAAGGAGTACCCCAGTACCTCAACACTGCGTTGGAGTTCCACGCGCAGCATGCTGCCAACCCACGAAGCGCTGGCGCCAAGGGCGATGAACACGGTCGAGAACCCGAAGACGAACATCAGCGCTGCCAGAAGGGTGCGACGCCGCTCTTCGTTGGGCCTTGCCTTGTTGTCGACCAGCTCCTCGAGCGACGTTCCCGTGATGAAACACAGGTAGGGCGGCACCAGCGGCAGCACGCAGGGACTGAGGAAGCTGATGGCGCCCGCCAGAAGGGCAGCACCTATGGAAACATCGAGGTTCATGGGAACGTTAAGTGACAGGCCCGGAGCCCGCTGGCAATTCAACCCTTGGCCGCAGGCCTTCACGTTGCCGTTGACAGGTCTCTCGTTTCGGATATGTTATATTATAACATTACATGAAAATGAGAACACCCATGCGACTGCTCGTCCCCGCCTTCGCCGCCTTGCTCTGCGCCAGTCCCGCCCTTGGCGCACCTAAGGTCATCGCTTCTGTAGTGCCGGTGCATGGCATTGTCTCCGCCGTGATGGGTGATTTGGGCCAGCCGGAACTGCTGCTGCAAGGCGCGATGTCGGAACACCGCGCCAGTTTCACCACCCAGCAGATCATTGCGCTCGGCAAGGCTGACCTTGTCTTCATCGTCGGCCACGGATTGGAGGCCAAGCTCGCCCAGCTCTCCGGTAGCGAGGCAGTGAACGGCAAGTCTTTCATTGAACTCTCGAAAGCACCAGGCGTTGTAACCTTGTCGATCCGCGAAGGTGGCGCCTGGGAGGTCCACGAGCATGACGACGGCGAAGGCGAACAGGACCACGATGAGCATGCCGAAGGCGTGCTGAGTTTCGACCCGCACGTCTGGCTCGATCCTGACAATGCCAAGGCCATGGCGGCTCAGGTGGCCGCCGAACTTGTCAAAGCCGACCCCGAAAATGCCAAGACTTATGTGGCTAATGCCACGGCTTTTGCCGCCTCGGTCGACGCCGAGGCGATGGCCATTCACGCCAGCTTGGCAGCGGTGAAGGATCGCCCCTACATCGTTTTCCACGACGCCTATCACTATTTCGAAAAACGCTTCGGCCTTTCTGCCGTAGGCTCGATTTCCGATGTCTCGGCCAGGGCTCCCTCTGCCCAGAGACTTGAGGAAATCCGCCAGAAACTTGCCGCAACCAAAGCCGTCTGCGTCTTCCGCGAACCGCAGTATGACGGCAAGCTGGTGGCTACAGTTGTTGAGGGAACGGCCGCCCGCGAAGGCGTGCTCGATCCCTTGGGGGCCACCACTCCCCCCGGCCCGCAAGCCTATCAGCAACTGCTCAAAAATCTCGCCGCCAGCCTCAAGGCGTGCCTCGCCGGCTGATAATTACCTTCACGATTTCGCCGCAATAGCCCATCATTCCGAAGCCTTGAGTCGAGAGCGGGAGTGATGATGCGCTGGATAACAGCGGCGGCAGCGTTTGCGATGACCATATGTGCGGCGGCACCTGCCATGGCGCATCCGCATGTGTGGATCGAGATGCGCTCCGACGTGGTTTTCGATGACAAGGGCCTGATCACCGGCCTCAACCTGATGTGGACCTTCGATGATGCCTATGCCCAGGTGGCGCTTGACGGGCTCGACGCCAATGCCGATGGCGTCTTCACCCCGCAAGAGCTTGAGCCGCTGACCAAGGAAAATCTGCAGTCCCTGAAGGATTATGATTACTTCACCGTCATGCGTTTCAATGGCGAGAAGCAGTCCTTTGGGCCAATCGTTGAATCCGGGCAGTTGTGGGCGAACAACAAGTTGCAACTGCATTTCCAGCTGCCACTGATGACGCCGGTTGATCCGGTGAAGGGCGAGTTCGTCGCCAAGGTCTATGATCCTGAATTCTATATCGCCATCGACTACGTAAAGGACGATCCGGTGAGCGTCACCGGCAACATGCCGAAGAACTGCCAATTGGTGGTGATGCCGGTTCCGACCGATGCCGAAGTCGAGGCGACGCGCACCATGCTGGCCACCAAGGGCAAGGACTGGAAGCCCGAGACGAACGAAGATTTCGGCGAGGTCTTCGCGCAGCCAGTGGCCATCCAATGCCAACCCTGACGAAGGCCATGTTCGCGGTTTTTGCACTACTCTTCCTGGCGCACGCCGCGCCTTCGTCCGCTTATGCTCAGTCTACGGAGCAATCAACGCCCGCCGTGAAAATCGAAAAGCGCCAGCTGCTGGTGCGGCCGCGCAATCAGGACGGCAGCATCATCGAAACCGGCTTCTTCGAGGACCCGGTGCTGTGGGTGCGCGACAAGCAACAGGCTTTCTACCGGCAATTGGCCGGCGCCCTGCGAGATATCAAGAGGTCAACCAGCCTTGCCGCGTCGTGGACGCTGGTGCTGTTGAGCTTTGGCTATGGCATTTTTCATGCGGCGGGGCCGGGCCACGGCAAGGTGGTGATTTCCGCCTGGCTTCTGGCCACCGAGAACCAGCTGCGGCGCGGCATCCTGATTTCATTCATGAGTGCCACCATTCAGGCGCTGACGGCCATCGTGCTGGTCAGCGTGCTGTTCCTGGTGGTCGCCAGTGTCGGCTCCACCGCGCGCAATATGGCGGGATTGCTGGAAAGCGCCAGCTATGCATTGATCGGCGCCATGGGCATCTGTCTCATATGGACGGCGCTGCGGCGCTTCTGGCCGGTCCGTGCTCTTGCCCCCGCACCCGCTGCCGGGTTTCATCACTTCGAAAACTTCGAGCCATTGAAGTCCGCCGATGGCCATGTTCACGGCCCCGATTGTGGTTGCGGCCATTCGCATGTTCCGGCGGCGCGTGATCTCGATGGCGACTGGTCGCTGGCCCGCGCCCTGTCGCTGGCCTTCGCGGTTGGCATCCGCCCCTGCACCGGCGCCATACTGGTTCTGGTATTCGCCAATGGCATGGGGCTTTACTGGGCTGGCATCTTCTCGACGCTGGCAATGGCAGTCGGCACATTCATCACCGTCTCGGTCATCGCGGCGGTTGCCGTCTATTCGAAGAAACTCGCGACCCGGATGATACGCCATGATGACCGCTGGCTCGATTGGGCGAGCTTCGGCCTCAGGCTCGGCGGCGGCGGCGTGATTGCCGGTCTCGGGCTTATCCTGTTCCTCGGTTCCCTCGGCTCCAGCAATTCGTTTTTATGAGAGAAAGCATGCGGCGCAACCAATGGCTCGTTCTGGTGGGCTTTCTGATCATCTGCCTGGCCACCGGGTTTGGCGCCAGCTTTGCCACCCAATCGGCAATCGACAGCTGGTACCCGACCCTGAACAAGCCAAGCTGGAATCCGCCCAACTGGCTGTTCGCACCGGTGTGGACACTGCTCTACATCATGATGGCGGTGGCGGGCTGGCTGGTGTGGAAGACCGGCCGCGACACCGCACCGGCAATGATGTTGTTTTTCGTGCAACTCGCGTTGAATTTCGCCTGGTCGTTCCTGTTTTTCGGCGCGCGGTCGACGGGACTGGGCTTGATCGGCGTCGCCATGATGCTGTTGGCGGTCGCCATCACCACCTTCGTGTTCTGGCGCATCACCAGGCCTGCGGGTCTGTTGTTCGCGCCCTACCTCGCCTGGACCGGCTTTGCCGCCTTCCTCAACCTCACCATCTGGCAGTTGAACTGACACCATTCCGTACTGGCCCGGATTGCGCTAAACTGGCGATAGGGATCGACAAGCGATGGCCAAGGTTTTCTTCACAGCCAATCTGCGCCGCCATGTGGAATGTTCCAGCATGGAGGCCGAAGGCGTGACCGTGGCTGAAGTGCTGGCCCAGGTCTTCGCCGCACAGGAGCGGCTGGGCGCCTATGTGCTCGACGATCAGGGGGCATTGCGCAAGCACATGACGATCCTGGTTGACGGCCTGCGCATCCGCGATCTCGACAAGATGACAGACCCTGTCAAACCAACAAGCGAAGTCTGGGTAATGCAAGCCCTGTCTGGAGGATGAGTGATGTCTGACCGCATTCTGGTATCGACCCGCAAGGGCTTGTTTGAAGTGGCGCGCAACGGTGGCGGATGGACCGTCGCCAACTCAGCTTTCCTCGGCGACAATGTCACGCTGGCGCTGCACGATCCGCGTGACGACACCGATTACGCCGCACTCAATCACGGCCATTTCGGCGTCAAGTTGCAGCGCCGCGACAAAGGTGGTGCCTGGACCGAAATCACCTGCCCCGCCTATCCACCAAAGCCCGAGGGCCTTGAGGACTTGGACGGCTGGGGCAAGCCGGTGAAATGGACGACGCAGATGATCTGGTCGCTGGAACCAGGCGGTGCTGACGAACCCGGAACACTGTGGGCCGGCACCATGCCGGGAGGGTTGTTCCGCTCACGGGACCGTGGTGACAGCTGGGAGATGATGGACAATCTCTGGCGCATGCCGGAGCGCAACAAGTGGATGGGCGGTGGCGCTGACATTCCCGGCATCCATTCGATCTGCGTCGACCCGCGCGCATCGCAAACCGTGCGCGTGGCGATCTCGTGTGGCGGCGTCTGGGTGACCGAGGATGGCGGTAGCAGCTGGCGGCAATCGGCCCACGGCATGCGCTTCGACGATGGCCCGACAGCGGCCGATCCCGAGACGCAGGACCCGCACATGATGGTGCAATCGCCATCGCATCCTGAGCGTTTCTGGGTGCAGCACCACTGCGGCATCTGGAAATCGACCGACAATGCCAAGAGCTGGACGGAAGTGAAGGCCAAACCTTCATCGTTCGGCTTTGGCGTCGTAGTGCATCCGAAGAACCCCGACGTGGCGTGGTTCGTGCCCGGCATCAAGGACGAGAAACGCTATCCGGTCGATGGCAAGCTGGTGGTGACGCGGACACGGGACGGCGGCAAGACGTTCGATGTGCTGTCAAACGGCCTGCCGCAGGACAACGCCTACGACATCGTCTTCCGCCACGCGCTTGACGGCGACGAAACCGGTGACCGCCTCGCCTTCGGCTCGACCACGGGAAATCTCTGGGTGAGCGAAGATCAGGGCGATGCGTGGACGACGGTGAGCACAACGCTGCCGCCGATCCATGCGGTAAGGTTTGGGTGACTGATCTTATTAGTCGGTTGTTTTCTCGACAGTAATGGTCCAGATTTCTTCTCTCGTCTTCTCGTCTTGATTAGTTCTTACTCTAATGAGGCGAGTTTGATCGACACGTGTCGTCCATCCAGTCGCTTTGCTAACTGTGAATTCAGCTTCATCCTTGCGATCCAACGAGAAGCCTGACATTGACTTTCGAACTTGTTCGACAGGAATATTTTTACTTTTCGATATCCCTTCGATTACCGTCATTATGCTCTTCGCTGCACTGTCTGGAACGAAACTGCTGGTCATGGCAAACTGAGCATTCTGATCGTCATTTCGCTTTACACTTAGTATTGTAATCAGATCGATAGGCGGTCCTCCTAATGGGTTGGGCACCTGTTGCGTGGATTCGACCGACTGCCCAATTGGGGTTTCAATTGATTGCCCCATACCAATCAATGCGGCTTCGCTAAGGAATACTCGCGCTGCAGTCTCATCGTCCAACGATAGAATAGTCTTGTTGAGGTACTCCAATGCACTTTTGTATTGTGGATCATCGCCGATAGCCACTTTTATGATATCGGCCATTTTCGCGTAATTGTGAAATCTCTTTGGATTTCCGAATATGTCCGCGTCGAATACAATGGGCTCCTTCATAAATTGCATCAAGGCGTTGGGGTCGCCCTTGAACTCATCTAGCCTGCCAGCCTTTATCTTGACATTTGCGTCTTCAAGTTTCCACTCGATCGTCATTCCAAGCTCGTCAGCCTGCAGTATGGCCCCCGCATACGTATAGTGAGCCATAATGTGGCTTGTCACATTTCGATCTTTTGTGTCTTTGCGTTCCTTGTTTATTCGAATTTTAAACTTTTCGTTTTCTTTGACTTCTAACGGAATAGACAGGAGTTCTTGTGCGCGTGATGGCGTAGTTCCTGTATGGATAAGGAACATGAGTGCGGTCAGAATTAGCTTGAGCCCAATTAAACGGCACATGTTATTTTTCCTCAAGATTTCCATTCTGTGGCTTTGAATGATTTGGGTCAATGAAAATCCCGTGACTTCGGGATCACCCGCACGTTCCTCGGGTGCCGCGCGGCGGGCTCCTGATAGGGATCGGGGCCCGGCTTCACCACTTCATCGGCCCTAGCCAGCGGGTTTTTCAGCAGGCTGCCGTCTTCCGTCAAAAGGCCCAGCCACGGTGTGCGGTCCTCGATCGAATTCGCCACCACGTGGATGATGTCACCCGTCCGCTGCACTCGGCCCCTGATGAGCATCAACCGCGAGCCCATGACGATGGCCCGGTGCGTCTCCAGCACCTGCGGCCAGATGACGGCGTTGCAGACCGCGAACTCGTCTTCGAGCGTCAGGAACACCACACCCTTGGCCGAACCGGGGCGCTGCCGCACCAGAATGACGCCGGCCACTGTCACCGCGGAACCATTGCGCACCGACTTCAATTTCGCATTGTCCGTCACCTTGCGCTCATTGCACAGTGTACGGAGGAATTGCATCGGGTGCGCCTTGAGTGACAGTTTCAGCGTCTGGTAATCATTCACCACATGTTCTGAGAGCGGCATCTCGGGCAATGTCACGGCGGCGTCGTCACCCTGCTCGCGCGTATCGGCAAAGGCAAACAGCGGCAGCGCCAGCCTGGCCTTGGTGAGCGCCTTCACCTCCCACAACGCCTGGCGCCGGTCGAGCCCCACCGAACGGAATGCATCGGCGGCGGCGAGCTTTTCAAGCGCCGGAACGGGGATACCGAGGGCGTGGAGGCTGGCAATGGCCTCCTTTTTTTCATTCCCTCCCCTTTGTGGGGAGGGAAGGGTAAGGAATTGAGTGAGCAGCGCCACGTCCTCCGCCTTCAAGCCATCGACCTCGCGAAGCCCAAGACGGAGAGCGAACGTCCTCTCCCGCATGGCGGGAGAGGGTGGCGCGGAGCGCCGGGTGAGGGAGTGTTCCAGCGTCGAATCCCACCCCGAATAACCCACATCCACGGGCCTCACCTCGACGCCATGCTCCCTCGCATCCCGAACAATTTGCGCCGGCGCATAGAAGCCCATGGGCTGCGCGTTCAGAAGCCCGCAGGCGAACACATCCGGGTAATGGCACTTGAGCCACGACGACACATAGACCAGATGCGCGAAGCTCGCGGCGTGGCTTTCGGGAAAGCCATATTCGCCAAAGCCCTTGATCTGGTTGAAGCAGCGCTGCGCGAAACCCGCATCGTATCCGCGCTCCACCATGCGGCTGACCATCTTCTGCTCCAGCCGGCCGATGGTGCCGCGCCGCCGGAAGGTGGCCATGGCCTTGCGCAATTCGTTCAATTCGCCGGGGGTGAATTCGGCGGCCACCATGGCGAGCTTCATCGCCTGTTCCTGGAACAGCGGCACGCCCTTGGTGCGGCCCAGCACCTGTTTCAATTCGTCCGCCGGCCCGAAAGCCGGATCGGGGGCGGGATAGTCCTCGCGCTCCTGCCCGTCGCGCCGCTTGAGATAAGGATGCA